>NZ_QKTK01000005.1:0-190702 GCF_003234475.1 Curtobacterium sp. MCBD17_008
GTGTATAAGAGACAGGGGGGATGGCGGGTCCGGTCATGGGGTGTCCTCAGGGTCATTGTCGTCGCCGGTCCGGATCGCCCGGCCCAGGATGTTCATCCGGCCGCGGCGGGCCCGCGGCGCGGGGGTGGGCACCGGCGCGGTGCGGACGGGACGGAGGCCGTTCACCGACGTGGCGTTCTCCCACCCCTCCGGCATGATCATGGCCATCGCCGGCAGGGTGACCCCGAGTTCGTCCACGCCGCGCTTGAGCCGCACGCGGAGTTCCCGTCCGACGACGTCGAGCTCCGACGCGCGGGTCTTCACGACCAGGCGGAACACCATGCCGGTGTCGGTGATCGACTGCAGGCCCCAGATCTCCGGTTTCTCGACGATGCGCTGCCGCCAGCGGGCCTCCTGGGACATGGTGACCGCGGCGTGCAGCAGGGCGTCCTGCACGGCGTCGATGTCGGTGTCGTACGGCACGGTGATGTCGACGAGGACACGGGACCAGCCCTGGGACAGGTTGCCGACGCGGAGGATCTGTCCGTTCGGCACGAACCAGAGGATGCCGTTCACGTCGCGGATCTGCATGACCCGGAGCCCGACGGACTCCACGACCCCGGTGGCCTGGCCGGTGTCGACGACGTCACCGACGCCGGCCTGGTCCTCGAGGATCATGAAGATGCCGGACAGGATGTCGCGGACGATGCTCTGCGCGCCCACTGCGAGGCCGGCGGCGACCACGGAAGCGCCACCGACGATGCCGACCGCCGCGGTCGGGAACACGGTCGAGATGATGATGGCGAAGGCGATCACGGCGACCACGACCGTCGCGAGGTTCTCGAGCACGCTGCCGAGCGTCCGGGTGCGCTGCACGACGCGGGCGGTCTGCAGCGGGGAGGCCACCAGGGCCTGGGTGTCCGCAGCGCCCTGCCGCTTCTTGACGCCGTTGACGATGCGGTCGACGACCTGCTTGATGGTCCGGCGGAGCACGAGGCGGATGATGACCGCCGCGAGCAGGACGATCAGGATCGTGATCGGGACGTGCCAGGTGTCGACGAACTGCGTGAACGTGTTCGACGCCCACTTCGAGACGTCGTCGGTGGTGTCTGCTGCCGAGGTCATGTCCGGACGATGCTAAACGGCGAGGCTCCGACGCCCCTGGAGGAACGCCGGAGCCTCGCCACTGCTCACATCGGGATCAGGCGTCGGCCGCCTGGACGCGGAGCGCACGCTCGGTGCCCGCGAGGTTCTCGCTGACGATCCGACGCAGTGCCGGGGTCTCCGGGTGCGCGTCGAGCCAGGCCCGGGCAGCGTCACGCAGTTCCGTCGACGCCAGCGGTGCCGGGTACAGGCCCGTCACGATCGTGTCGGCGATGTGGTAGCTGCGCTCGTCCCAGATCCGCGTGATGACCTCGAAGTAGCGCTGCACGAGACCCTCGAGCACGACCGGGGAGTTCACGTGCTGGAACCCGACGGTCGTCTGCCGCACGATTGCGTTCGGCGCGTCGTCCGTGTCGACGAGCGACGAGAACGCCGCGAGCTTGCCCTCGGCGGTGGGGATCGTCGCGCGAGCGCGGGCCGCGGCCTGCTCGCCCGAGGCGGTCCGGTCGGCGGCGAGCTCGGCGTCGATCTCGTCGTTGCCCGCGGCACCCGCGAGTACGAGGCCCTCGAGCAGCTCCCAGCGCAGGTCCGTGTCCACGACGAGCCCCTGCAGTGTGACCGATCCGTCACGCAGTCCCTGCAGCGTCGCCACGTGCTCGGGCGTCGACGGGATCTGCGCGAAGAACTTCACGAACTGGAACTGCGCGTCCGATCCGGACTCGGCCGACGAGGCCAGCTGCCACAGCGTGTCGCCGACGGTGCGCACGGTGGCGTCTGACTTCGACGGTGCGACGTAGTTGCGCGCCGCCAGGAGCAGCTGTGACAGCGTGGTGCGGATCGTCGTCGACTCGGTCTCGGTCGCGATGTTGCCGAGCACGAGGGTGACGTAGTCGCTGGCGGGGGACTCGGCGTCACGCGTGGCGTCCCAGACGGCACCCCAGACGATCGACCGGGCGAGCGGGTCCGCGATCGACGCCAGGTGCTCGATCGCCGTGCGCCGCGACTGCTCGTCGAGGCGGATCTTGGCGTACGCCAGGTCGTCGTCGTTGAGGAGCACGAGGTCGCCGCGGTGCACGCCGACCAGCTCGGGGACCTCGGTGCGGGCGCCGTCGACGTCGATCTCGACGCGGTGGACGCGGTCGAGCTTGCCGCCGGACGAGGCCGTGTCCGCGCCGAAGGGGGCCGACGGGTCGTTCGTGAAGGCGTACACGCCGATGGCCAGGCGGTGCGGTCGCAGCGTCGGGTGGTCCGACGGCGCCTCCTGCAGGACGGCGAACGAGGTGATGACGCCCTCGGCGTCGGTCTCGATCTCCGGGCGCAGGGTGTTCACGCCCGCCGTCTCCAGCCAGAGCTGCGACCACTCGGACAGGTCGCGGCCGCTGGTGGCCTCGAGCTCGACGAGCAGGTCCTTCAGCTCGGTGTTGGAGTGGTGGTGCTTCCGGAAGTACGCCGCGACGCCCGCGAAGAACGCGTCGATGCCGACCCACGCGACGAGCTGCTTGAGGACCGAACCGCCCTTCGCGTAGGTGATGCCGTCGAAGTTGACCTGGACGTCCTCGAGGTCGTTGATCGTCGCGACGATCGGGTGCGTCGAGGGGAGCTGGTCCTGGCGGTAGGCCCAGGACTTCTCCATCGCCTGGAACGTCGTCCATGCGCCGGTCCACTCGGTGGCCTCGGCGGTCGCGATGGTGGAGGCCCACTCGGCGAACGACTCGTTCAGCCAGAGGTCGTTCCACCACTTCATCGTGACGAGGTCGCCGAACCACATGTGCGCGAGCTCGTGCAGGATCGTGACGACCCGGCGCTCCTTGATGGCGTCGGTGACCTTCGAGCGGAAGACGTAGGTCTCGGTGAAGGTGACCGCGCCCGCGTTCTCCATCGCACCGGCGTTGAACTCCGGCACGAAGAGCTGGTCGTACTTCTCGAACGGGTACGCATAGTCGAACTTCTCCTCGAAGTACGCGAACCCCTTCCGGGTGGTCTCGAACACGTAGTCCGGGTCGAGGTACTCAGCCAGCGACCTGCGCGCGAAGACGCCGAGCGGGATGGTCCGACCGTCGCGGCTGGTCAGCTCGCTGCGGACGACCTCGTACGGGCCGGCGATGAGCGCGGTGATGTAGCTCGAGATGCGCGCGGTGGGCGGGAAGGTCCACGTGGCGTGGTCGCCGTCGACGTGCGGCTCCGGCGTCGGGGCGTTCGAGACGACCTGCCAGCGCGCCGGCGCGGTCACGGTGAAGGAGAACTCGGCCTTGAGGTCGGGCTGCTCGAACACGGCGAACATCCGGCGGCTGTCCGGCACCTCGAACTGCGAGTACAGGTAGACCTCGTCGTCGACCGGGTCGACGAAGCGGTGCAGGCCTTCGCCGGTGTTCGTGTACAGCGCGTCGGCGACGACGACGAGTTCGTTCTGCTCCTGCAGGTCGGCGAGCTGGATGCGGACGCCGTCGTTCACCGCGTCGACGTCGAGCGCGGTGCCGTTCAACGTGACCGAGTGCACGGTCTTCGTGATGGCGTCGATGAACGTGCTGGCACCGGGCGTGGCACTGAAGCGCACGCGGGTGGTGCTGCCGAAGGTCTCGGCTCCGCGGGTCAGGTCGAGCTCGACGTCGTACGTCTGCACGCTGACGATGCCGGCGCGTTCCTGGGCTTCGATTCGGGTGAGGTTCTCTCCGGGCACGGACGCTCCATCTTCGCTGCGGACGCGGACGATCGATGTCCGCGTGTCGGGGTCCCGGCCGGCGTCGTGCACCGGTGGGACGGCTCGGGACCAGCCTAGCGAGCGGGCGTACGCTGCGATCCGTGACCGACACGACTGTGGAGACGACCCCTGCGACCCGGACTGCTGTGGAGTTCTGGTTCGACCCGACCTGCCCCTGGGCGTGGATGACGAGCCGCTGGGTGGGGGAGGTCGAGCGGCACCGCGACCTCGACGTCACCTGGAACGTGATGAGCCTGTTCGTCCTCAACGAGCACAACGAGGACATGCCCGCCGAGTACCGCGAGGCCCTCGAGCGGAACCAGGTGTACGCGCGCCTGGTGACCGCCGCGAAGACCCGGCACGGCCAGGAGGTCGTCAAGCCGCTCTACGACGCGCTCGGCGAGCAGATCCACCACCGCCAGCAGAAGGACCCCGCGCAGGTCGTGCCGGCCGTGCTCGAGCAGCTCGACCTCGACGCCGACCTCGCCGACGCGGCCTGGACGGACGAGACCGACACCGCGATGCGTCAGAGCCACCGGGACGGCATCGAGCGCGTCGGCCAGGACGTCGGCACGCCCGTCATCGCCGTCGACGGCGTCGCGTTCTTCGGGCCGGTCATCTCCCCGGCGCCGAAGGGGCAGGAGGCGCTCGACCTCTGGGACGGTGTCGTCGCCGCAGCCCGCTACCCGGGCTTCTTCGAGCTCAAGCGCTCCCGCACGACCGGCCCGGTCTTCGACACCGTCGAGGACTGACCGCCCGGCCCGGCGACCCGACGGGAGGCGCGGTGCGGGTCCGCACCGCGCCTCCTGTCCGTCGTCCCCCTGCGGGCATCGCCCGCTCAGGCCAGCGGCAACCGCATCAGGGTCAGGTCGAGCCAGCGGCCGGCCTTCCGGCCGACCTCGGGCACGACGGCCACGGTCTCGAACCCGAGCCGCTCGTGCAGGGCGATCGACCCGGCGTTCGTGCTGCAGATGCCGGCGATCATGACGTGTCGGCCCTCAGCCGTCGCACGGGCCACCAGGGCGTGCATGAGCGTCGACGCGACCCCCCGGCCGCGGAACCCCTCGACGACGTAGACGCTGTGCTCGACGGTGTGCCGGTAGCCCTGGTGCGGCCGCCACTGCGAGTACGAGGCGTACCCGGCGACGACGCCGTCGACCTCGGCGACCACGACCGGCCACCCGTCGCCCTGCCGTTCCGCGAGCCAGGTGTCGAACCACGCCCGGGGGTGCGGCTCCTCCTGCCAGATTGCGGTGGAGTGCAGGACGGCGTCGACGTGGAGACCGTGCACGACATCGAGGTCGGCGGGGGTGCAGTCGCGGATCGTGACCGCGTCCGTCGCATATGCTGTCGCCATGTCTCACATCGTAGACGAGCAGGAGGGCGCCGGCGCACTCCCGGACGTCATGGGCGCCGAGGAGCCCGATGACGCCGAGGACCCCGATGACGCCGACCAGCGCCGCCTCGGGGAACGGCTGCAGCGCCTCCGCACCGAGCGCCGGTGGAGCCTGACCGAACTCGCCGAGGAGTCCGGCGTCTCCCGCGCGATGATCAACCGCGTCGAACGGGGCGTCTCCAGTCCCACCGCGACCATCCTCGGCCGCTTGTCCGGAGCGTTCGGCCTGACGGTCTCGCAACTCCTCGACGAGGCCCTCGAGCACGAGGTCCCGCGCTCCAGCGACCCGGACGAGGCCCGCGGGGTCCAGCGCGCCGCGTCCGCGGACTCCTGGACCGACCCGGAGACCGGGTACCGCCGCCGACCGCTGTCGAGCGCCGACTTCCCGGCCGACGTGACCGAGGTGCGCCTGCCGGCCGGCCGCGAGGTCGCCTACCCCGCGAGCGCCTACGCCTTCCTCCGGCACTGCATCTGGGTCGTCGACGGGACCCTCGACCTGCAGGCTGGTGACACGACCAGCCGCCTCGGTGCCGGCGACCGCATCGAGCTCGGCGAACCCGCTGACGTCGTCTACCGGAACCCCGGCGACGAGCCGTGCCGGTACGTCGTGGTCGTCGTGCGGCACCGCTGACGGGAGGCCCATCCGTCGTCCGCCGGACAGGTCCCGTCCGGCGTGGGCACAGGAATAGGATCGGTCCATGCGCATCCACCTCGGAACGGACCACGCCGGCCTCGAGTTCACCAAGACCCTCAGCGTCCACCTGACCGAAGCTGGCCACGAGGTCGTGGACCACGGACCGACCGAGTACGAGCCGCTCGACGACTACCCCTCGTTCTGCATCAACGCCGCGCACGCCGTCGTGCAGGACCAGCGCGCCGGCGTCCAGGCCCTCGGTGTCGTCTTCGGCGGGTCGGGCAACGGTGAGCAGATCGCCGCGAACAAGGTCGAGGGCATCCGCGCGGCCCTGGTCTGGAACGAGTCGACCGCGCTGCTCGCCCGCCAGCACAACGACGCGAACGTCATCTCGATCGGCGCGCGCCAGCACACCGAGGCAGAGGCGATCCGCTTCGTGGACCTCTTCATCGCCGAGCCGTTCTCGGGCGAGGAGCGCCACGCCCGCCGCATCGCGCAGCTCGCCGAGTACGAGACCACGGGGCACATCGCCGGCAAGCAGATCGACCAGTAGGGCCGAGTAGACAAGAGCAATGCCCGAGGGTCACTCCGTCCACCGCATCGCCCGCCAGTTCGAGCTGCACTTCGTCGGCCAGGTCTGCGAGGTCTCGAGCCCGCAGGGTCGGTTCGCCGCCGGAGCCGCGCAGCTCGACGGCCGGAAGATGATCGCCGCACGAGCCGTGGCGAAGCAGATGTTCCTCGAGTTCGAGGGCGACCTGTTCCTCCGCGTGCACCTCGGCCTGTACGGCGCGTGGGACTTCGCGGGGGAGATCTCGACCGACGCGACGATGCGCAGCGCGAAGGGGCGGATCGGGCAGACGAACCAGCGTGGCACGGTCGCGGAGGACAGCGACGCGGGCGACGACGCCGACCACGTGCCCGACGACGACGGCGAGGACTCCCTCCGCTCCATCGGTGCCCCGCGGCGCTCCCGCTACCGGATGGCCGAGCAGGAGAAGGTCGAGGACCCGATCGAGGCCTTCCCGCCGGACCCGGTCGGGCAGGTGCGCGTGCGGATCCTCACCGAGACCGCCGTGGCGGACCTCCGCGGACCGACGGCCTGCGTGGTCGAGGACCCGGCTGGCGTGCAGCGTGCGCTCGACAAGCTCGGCCCGGACCCGATGAACGACGACGGGCCCGAGGCCGAGAAGGCGTTCGTGGACAACGTCCGGAAGCGCAACGTCGCGATCGGCCAGCTGCTCATGGACCAGTCCGTGGTGAGCGGCATCGGCAACGTGTACCGGGCGGAGCTGTTGTTCCGGCAGCGCATCGACCCGTACAAGCCCGGGAAGGAGATCACCGTCAGGCAGGCGAAGGCGCTGTGGCAGGACTGGTCGAAGCTCCTGCACGACGGGGTCCGCATCGGGCAGATGATGACGATGGACGGCCTGACCGACGCCGAGTACCGGAAGGCGATGCGCTCCCGGGCCGACCGACACTGGGTGTACCACCGCGCGGGGGAGCCGTGCCGGGTCTGCGGCACCGAGATCCGCGTCGCCGACATGGCCGGTCGCAAGCTCTACTGGTGCCCCAAGGACCAGAAGTAGCCCCGCCGGTCAGAGGTCGCGGTGCGTCCAGCGACCGGCGATCGCGGTGCCCAGGACCGGCATCGCCCGGAGCGCCGCCGACGACGCGGTGAGCGGGTCGGCCGGCACGAGGACGAGGTCCGCGACGTCGCCGACCGTGACCGACACCCGTCCGTCCGTCGACCCCCGCCACGCGGCGAGCGCCGACATCCGCTGTTCCGGGTGCCACGGCTCGCGGCCGTCGCGGTCCCGCCCGACGGCGGCGGCCATCGACACCCACGGGTCGAGCGGCGCGACCGGGGCGTCCGAGCCGAGCACCATCGCTGCGCCCGCACGTTCGAGCGCGGCGAACGGGAAGGCCCGGTCCGTGCGGCCCGCCCAGTGGTGGTCCGCGATGTCCCGGTCGTCCATGGCGTGCTCGGGCTGCACGGACGCGACGACGCCGAGCCGGGCGAACCGCTCGACGTCGGGCACGGCGAGGAGCTGCGCGTGCTCGATCGAGCCGCGGCTCCCGACCGTCTCGAGCGCGTCGAGCGCGAGCGTGACCGCGCGGTCGCCGATCGCGTGCACGGCGGGGACGAGCCCGGCGTCGACCGCCCGACGCAGCAGCGGGACGAGGTCCTCCGGCGCCCAGGTGAGGACGCCCTCGCCGTCGGCGGTCGCGGCGGTCCGGGTGCCGAGCGACCCGTCGGTGATCACCTTGAACGGCCCGACGGTGAGCAGGCCCCGCGTCCCGTCGACGACGTCGCCCGTCCGCAGTCCTCGGCGGACCGCCTCGTCGAGCCGTGCCGGGTACACCCCGGAGGCGATGCGCAGGCCGTCCGTCCCGGCGTGGATCCGTCGCACCCACCGGTCGATGTCGGCGTCCATCTCGAGGTCGACGACCCCGGTGACGCCCCGGGCCGCGGCCGCCTCGACGGCGTCCGCGACGGAGGCGTCGAGCTGGTCCTCCGGCACCCGGGACAGCGCGCCGGTCACGTCGAACGCGTCCTGCTCGCGGAGCACACCGTCGGTACCGGCCGGGAGCGCCCGGCCGAGCACGGCACCGAAGTGCGCCAGGGCGACCTCGTTGCACCAGACGGCGTGCAGGTCGGCGCTCACGACGACGACCGGGAGGCCCGGTGCGGCCTGGTCGAGCAGCTCCCGTCGAGCGGGGCGGGGCCAGAGTCCGTCCCGGTAGCCGTGCCCGACGAGCACCCGGTCCGGGAGGCCGGTCCGGGCTGCGGCGGCGAGGCGGTCCGCGGTCTCCTCGGCGGAGCCGCAGTCCGTCACGTCGATCCGTCGGCGCACGAGTGCCCACTGGTCGAGGTGCACGTGGTGGTCGCGGAGACCGGGCCCGAGCCAGGCGCCCTCGGCCTCGACGACCTCGGTGTCGGTGTCGGTGTCGGTGCCGGTGTGGGTTTCGGTGTCGAGCGGGTCGAGCGTGCCGGCCGGCGCGACCGCGGACACCCGCCCGTCGACGAGCAGGACGTCGCTGGGGGCGCCGGAGGTGCCCACCCGCCGGACGGTACGGAGGAGTGTCGCCGACATCACGCCTCCAGGCCGGTCGTCGTGGTCCCCTGGACGCGCGCCATCTCGTCGGCGAGCGCGGGGGAGGCGTAGGGGCCGTCGGTCCGCAGGCCGGCGATGATCCGGTCGACCACCTCGGGTGCCTTGTTCTGGCTGAGCTTCGCGCGGGCGTCGAAGCGGGTGACGCGGATGCGTATGCCGACCGTGCCGCGGGCGATCCGGCGGGCGGCGTCCTCGTCGAGGTCGAGCGACACCGGTGACGGCATCGAGGCCTCGAAGTGGTCCACGAGGTCACCGAGGACACGGAAGTTCTCCTCGTCCGACAGGATCTCCGGCGTCCCCCACAGGTGCGCGGTGGTGTGGTTCCAGGTCGGGATGAACTGTTCCGGCGGGTACCAGGCGGGGGAGACGTACCCGTGCGGGCCCTGCACGACGACCAGGACCTCGTGCTGCCCGAGTTCGTGCGCCACCTCGTCCGGCCGGCCGACGTGCGACACGAGGACGATGTCGTCACTGCCGTCGGGCTGCTCCTCGAGCAGGAACGGGTAGTGCGACGCGACGAGCCCCTCCGCGGTGGAGGACACGATCGTCGCCCAGGGGTTGCCGCGGACGAGTCGTCGGACCTCGTCGACCTCGGTCATCAGGAAGGAGGGTGTGTGCCGCATGCGACGAGCGTGGCACATGCCAGGCTGGTCGGCATGGAGAAGCGCGCAGCCTACGAGTCCGTCCTGCCCTACGTCCGAGAGTGGGTCGCCTACAAGGTGTGGCAGCTGCGGCTCCCCGGCGTGCAGGTCGCCATCGGCTTCGAGGACGAGGAACTGTTCGCCGACGCCTGGGGGTACGCCGACGTGGCAGCCGGGCGGCGACTGACGACGACGGACCTGTTCCGGATCGCCTCGCACTCGAAGACCTTCACCGCCACCGCGCTGCTCCAGTTGGCCGACCAGGGCGCGCTGCGGCTCGACGACACGGTCGGCTCGTTCGTCCCCGCGCTCGTCGAGGCGGGTTCCCCGATCGCCGACGCCACCGTCCGCGAGCTCATGGAGATGGGTGCCGGGGTCGTCCGTGACGGCGCCGACGGTGACCACTGGGCGCTCGCGCACCCCTTCCCGGACGCGCAGCAGCTCGTCGACCTCGTCGTCGCGGGCGGCGCGAAGGTCCCGGTCGGGTCGGCGTTCAACTACTCGAACCTCGGCTACGGGCTGCTCGGGCTCGTCATCGAGGCCGTGACGGGCACCCCGTACGCCGAGCACGTCCGCACCGCGATCACCGAGCCGCTCGGGCTCCGCCACACCGGTGCGGAGTTCGACCCCGCCCGCGAGGACGAGTTCGTCGTCGGCTACACCGGCCTCCACACGGCGCGCACCCGGCAGCCGGTCCCGCACGTGACGACCGGGGCGCTCGCCGCGGCGACCGGCTTCCACGGCACGGCCTCGGACCTGGTCCGCTACTTCTCGGCGCACGTGCCGGGTCGCGGGACGCTGCTCTCCGACCACGCCAAGCGCCTCGCGCAGCGGAAGGCGTGGAGTGCGCTCGACTCCGACCCGGCCGCCCGCGGCTACGGTGCCGGGTTCATCGTGGACCGGATCAACGGCCGGGAGGTCCGGGGCCACTCCGGCGGGTTCCCCGGACAGATCACGCAGTCCGTGTTCGACCCCGCGTCCTCACTGGTCGTGTCCGTCCTGACGAGCAGCGCCACCGGTCCGGCGACGATGCTGGCGTACGGCATCGTGCACCTGCTCGACGCGGCCGCCGACGAGCACGCGGCCGGTCCGGCGATCCCCGCCGACGTCGACGCCGCACGGTACACGGGGCGCTTCGCGACCTTCGAGGGGATCACCGACATCGCGAGGGTGGGTGACCGCCTGCTCGCGATCGACCCGACGCAGCCGGTGCCGACCGAGTCGCCGGTCCGGCTCGAGGTCGTCGACGCCGACACGCTCCGCATGGCATCCGGCAACCGGTTCGGGTCCGTCGACGAGGACATCGTGTACACCCGGGACGACTCCGGCGCGGTCGTGTCCGTCCGCGGGGACAGCGGCATGACGCAGCGGCCGTGGTCGGTGCCGGACGAGACGCCGGAGGTCGCGGCCGCCCTCGTGTGACGCCCTGCTGGCCGGGCCCGTCGGTGCTGGCCGGGCACGGTCCGCTCGGCCGATCCCGATCCCCATCCCGATCCCGAACCCGACCACGGTGCCGCGCGGCCCGGCCCTGCGCACCGGCGGCGTCAGCGCACGTCGGCGGTGTCCCAGAGTCGGCGGACGCCCGCGCCGACCGGGCGGACGAGCGGTGGGACGAACACGAGCGCAGCCGCGGCGAATCCGACGAACTCGCCGACCTGCGGCACGGTGAAGAGGGGCAGGAGTGCTTCCTGCGGCGGGATCCAGACGCGGAACAGCACGTTCATCACGGCCTCGGACAGCAGCCAGACGCCGGCTCCGACCGTGACGAACCAGCCCGCGGTGCGGCGCGACCCGGACGACCGCACCACGAGCACGACGCCGAACACCAGGAGCAGGACGCGCGCGAGGAGCAGCAGCACGGTCGCGACGGGGTGCAGCGCGGTGGGCAGCAGGACCCCGAGCGGGAGGGCGACGGCTGCGAGCCCGAAGCCGAGCGTCGCACGGTCCCCGCGTCGGGCGGCGAGGACGGCAGTGACGGCTCCCGCCACCAGCCCGACGACGCCGAGCCCCGACGACGTCGGCCACGCGGCCATCCGGTCCAGCCACCCGATGACGACCGTGACGGCCGGGACGAGCGCGGCCACCACGGCGGCCAGCGCGGACAGTCGTTCGTACCGGGTCTGGTCCACGGTTCCCCCTCGTGACGCGATGCAGTACCGGCACCTTACACATCACCGGACGACGAACGCGAGGACCACCGTGTCGGGGTGGGGACAACCCCACCCCTGGTCCGGGAGACGGCAGGATGGGACCGGGCCCTCGTCTCCGCGAGGCTCGATGCATGACCGACACCGACCGGCTCGACCTGGCCCGAACCGTCCCCCTGGACGAGGCGGTGGCCTCGCCCGACCACGCCGAGACCGTTCCGCTCCACGACGTGACGGCGACCGACCGGGACACCACACCCGGCCGGGACACCACCGCCGACCGGGACACGACGCCCGACCGCGACAGCGCCCCTGACCGACCGACACCGGAAGCCACCACCCCGATGCCCTCCCAGCCCGCCCCGAGCGACGGCACCCACCCGAGCTGGGACGCGACACCGCCCCTGTCCGCCCAGGGCAGCGCCACGCGGGGGCCGTCGAGCCCGGTCCGTGGCGGGGGCGGCGGCATGACGGCCGGTGCCTTCTACCGGGAGGCCTGGCGTCGGTCGCCGCGGGACTTCGGCTACATGGCACTCACGGCGGTGCTCCTCTGCACGCTGTACTTCGCGTTCCCCGCCGTCCTGGGCATCGGCGGGTTCGGCTCGCGGGACGTCCTCAACCCGTTCACGCTGCTGCTGTTCTTCGTCGCGCTGTTCGTCGCCCGGTGGCTGGGGCAGTTCGAGAAGCTCCGGATGAGCTGGGCGGACCCGCGACCGATCCGTCCGGTGGACTGGACACCCCGCTGGCAGCAGAACTGGTGGACGCGCACCGGGTCTGCGGTCGCGAACCCGCACTACTGGCTGTACCTGCTCCACGCGGTGGTCGTCTACCCGATGGCCGCGGTGGTCACCGTCGGTGCCGGGCTCCTCCTGGCGGTCGGGTTCCTCTGGCCGGTCGTCGCGGTCCTCGCCTACGTCGTCGCCGGGACGTACCTGGTCGACCCGAACGGGATCGGGTCGATCGCCGGGCTCGGCACCCTCGCGCTGCTCTCGATGGCCGCGAGCGTCCTGCTGTTCCCGCTGTGGCTGCGCGGCTCCGTGCTCGCCCACTACTGGATCGACCACGGCCTGCTCGGCGGGTTCCGGGCCGAGGTGCTCGAGCAGCGCGTGGCGGGCCTCCAGGCGTCCCGCGCCGGTGCCGTCACCGCGGAGGGGCAGGCACTCCGCCAGATCGAGCGCGACCTGCACGACGGCCCGCAGCAGCGACTCGTCCGACTCCGCATGGACCTGGCCTCGGCCGAGCGGTCGTTCGAGAAGGACCCGGAACGCGCCAAGCAGCTCATCGCCGAGGCGTCGGGACACGCGCAGGACGCGCTCGACGAACTCCGGGCGCTGTCCCGCGGGTTCGCGCCGCCGATCCTGCTCGACCGCGGTCTCGTCGCGGCCCTCGAAGCACTGTGCGCGCGGTCGCCGATCCCCGTCGGGCTCGACGTCCGTCTGCCGAACGGGCTCGAGCTCGCGTCCGAGATCCAGCGGAACGTGTACTTCACCGTGAGCGAGCTCCTGACGAACACGGCGAAGCACGCCGGCGCCTCCGCCGCGGGGGTCTACCTCGGGCTGCTCGTCGACGCGTCCGGTACCTGGTTCCTCACCGTCAGCGTCACCGACGACGGCCGCGGCGGTGCCAGCCCGCGCGAGGGGCACGGCATCCAGGGGCTGATGGGCCGGATGCGCGCCCTCGACGGGGAGCTGACGGTCTCCAGCCCCGCCGGCGGCCCGACCGAGGCGACCGCGCGGATCCCGCTCGGCGCGCTGAACGGCGTCCCCACGCACCGCGCGTGACCGGCGTCCGGTCGCCACTAGGCTGACCGCATGACCGACGGCCCGGATGCAGCGCGCATCCGGGCCGTCGTCGTCGACGACGCCGTCCTGCTGCGCGAGGGGCTGGCCCGCGTGCTCGACGAAGCCGGCATCGACGTCGTCGGGCAGTTCGGCGACCCGGCCTCGTTCCTGGCGGCGCTCCCCGCACTCGCGCCCGACGTCGTGGTCATGGACGTCCGGATGCCGCCGACGTTCACCGACGAGGGCGTCCGCGCCGCCGTCCAGGCCCGTCGGATCGCACCCCGGACCGGGATCCTGCTGCTCTCGCAGTACGTCGAGGCCACCTACGCCGAGGACGTCCTCGCCGCGGGCAGCTCGGGCGTGGGGTACCTGCTGAAGGACCGTGTGACCCGCCTCGACGAGATCGACGACGCCGTGCGCCGCGTGGCCTCCGGCGGCACCGTGCTCGACCCCGAGGTCGTCACGCAGCTCATGAGCCGCCGCCGCGACCCGCTCGCCGCCCTGACCCCGCGTGAGCGTGAGGTCCTCGGGCTGATGGCCGAGGGCCGCACGAACGCCGCCATCGCCCGCGCCCTGGTGATCGGGACCGGCGCGGTCGAGAAGCACGTCTCGAGCATCTTCGCCAAGCTCGCGCTCGAGGACACCGGCGAGGACCACCGCCGTGTCCTGGCCGTCCTGGCGTACCTCGGATGACCCGCGTCCCGGCACCACTGCTGGCGCTCGCCGCGATGGTGTCGGTCCAGATCGGGGCCGCGGTCGCGAAGACCCGCTTCGAGGAGGTCGGCTCGCTCGGCGCGGTCATGCTCCGCCTGGTCATCGGTGCGCTCGTCCTGGCGCTGCTCGTCCGTCCGCGGGTGCGGCACTGGACCCGCGTGCAGTGGCGAGGAGCCGTCGTGCTCGGCCTCGCCCTCGGCGGCATGAACGTCTTCATCTACCTCGCGTTCGCGACGATCCCGATCGGCGTCGCCGTGACGATCGAGTTCCTCGGTCCGCTGGCACTGTCCCTCGTGCACACCCGCCGGTGGCGTGATGCCGTCTGGGCAGCCCTGGCGCTCGCCGGCGTGGTGCTCCTCGGCGTCGGGCCGTCCGCGGTGGGTGACCTCGGGGGAGTCGCCGCGGCGGTGCTCGCAGCCGGGTGCTGGGCGGCGTACATCGTCATGAACCGACGCGTCGGTGCGGCGATCCCGGGCATCGACGGCCTGAGCGTCTCGATGCTCGTCGCGATGGTCGTCGCACTGCCGTTCGGTCTCCGGCCCGCGGCCGAGGGCGTCGTCGCGGACCCGGTGCTCCTGCTGGTCTTCGGCGCCGTGGCGGTCCTGTCGAGCGTGTTGCCCTACTCGCTCGAGATGACGGCCCTCCGGCGCATTCCGACCCGGGTGTTCGGCGTGCTGCAGAGTCTCGGGCCGGCGCTCGCGGCGCTCGCCGGGCTCGTCGTCCTCCGCGAGGCACTGTCTCCCGTCGAGGTCGTCGCCCTCGCGTGTGTCACGGCGGCGAGCGCCGGGGTGACGCTCACGGCGCGCCGCAGCGCGGCGCCGCTCTGACCGACGGCGGACACGACCACCGTCGGGGGTGTGCGGGACGTGAGGTGGGCCTCCCGGCCGGCCGGGAGGCCCGTGCCACGTCGGCGACGCGACCGTCGTCGGTCGCGCACCACGATCCGTCTACTCGCCGCGGAGGAAGTCCGCGTACGTGGGTTCCGCCTGCACGTCCGACAAGAGCGACGGGTCGTTGACCCGTTGGTCGACGTAGGCCTCGATGACCTCGGGTGGGGTGAGCAGGTGGGCGACCCAGGACGGCACCTCGGTCTTCTTCATGGTGCCTCCTTCCGATCTCCGGTCCGGACGGATGTCTCGAATCTCGAGCATCTTCGCGAACCGATGTGTCGGGAACGATCCTCGCGCTCGTCCGCGAAGTCAACGCAGTGCGTCATACGGACTCCGCTGAGCGCTGTCGCACCGGTCGGGGATCAGAACGCGCCCCGTTCGTCGGTGCGTGCCCGGTCCGTGGGTCGGCGGCTCGGAGGGTCCGGTGCTTGACGGCCGAACGCCAGATCCAGGCGTCGGCCTGCTGCCCGAACTGCGCCCATTCGACGAGCACCGCGTCGCGCGTCCAGCTGCGGGCGAACGCCTTGACCCGGACGTGGAACGTCGGGAACTGCACCCATGCCCAGACCGGCATCGGGGTGACCGCGTGGCAGACGTCACCACCGCGTGCCTCCTCGGACAGGGAGAAGGCGCGCGGGCGTTCGACCTCCGGGTGTTCCGGGGGCTGCCACCGGTTCTCGCGACGCCGTCCCACTCCCGTATTCGAACGTGTGTTCGAACACTCCGTCAAGTCCCGGACGCGCTCCGGCGTGTCCCGGGGATCGGCGCGGTGACCGAATAGCACTCCGAGGGCTCCTCGTCCACCCCCATGACGCGGGCCGGTTCCGCTCGTAGCCTGGCGTGACTGGCCCAGACCCTGCCAGCCGCGTCGCGCACTCCCGGATCCGACTCCGGTCCGACGTGGACACCGCCTCAGGAAGGCAACCATGCAGCACGTCACCGCCGCCCCCCGACTCCGCACCGGAACGTCGACCCGATCGCAGCACCTCCTGCAGCGTCCCGTTCGTCTCCACCTCCACTGTGTCGCTCCCGCACTCACCTCAGCGGCGCTCAGTCAGGACCTCGGCGGGTCGTGGGCGCCAGGAGCCGACAAGTGGGGTCTCCCGACGATCGGTGAGTGGGCGTAGCCGTGGGCGAGAACGCGATCAGTGCCCGGTTCACCGGGGCGCAGTGGTTGTTGTCGGTCGGCCGGACCCCGTTGCTCCGCGTCGACACGCGTGCGGAAGCCGAAGCCTCCGGGCGCCAGCTCGCCACCGTCCTCGGCCTGCGCTTCGAGACGCCCTGCGTCATCGGCTGACGGCCTGCGGAGGAACGGCTCACGCGTCCAGGTCGGCTGCCGAGGCGATCCGTACCCGAGCGGGCAGCCCGTGGAACCGTGTGGTCATCGAGCGTTGAGCGACCGCGAGCCGCGGCGCACGTCCAGTCTCCAGGTCACAAAGGGCCTCCCGGCGACACCAGCCCGGGTGCGGGTCGTCGGTCGCCAGCCTCGGACCGCGTAGAAGCGCTTGGCGCGCTCGTTCCCGTCCCACACCTCGAGCTCAGCGGTACCCGACGGGACGACCTCGATGAACCGGGTGTGCAACGCAGTGCCGATGCCCGACCCGAACCGATCGGGGTCGACGTAGAGGCTCGACAGCTCAGCAGGTGAACCGCGGTCCGCCAGGTGCGCCGCGATGAAGCCGGCCACGTGCCCGTCCTGCTCGGCGACGAGGCACCAGGTGCCGGGACGGGTCAGGGTGGCGAGCCACATCGGGTACCGGTCCTGAGCCGCGTCGCGGCGGTCGAGCGCGTCCCCGTAGTACGCCTCCCGAGACCGCTGGTGCACCCGCGTGACCTGCGCGGCATCAGCAGGAGTCGCGTCGCGGACCTCGAACGTCATCGGACCAGTCAACGCCTCACCACAGCAGTCTCGCCACCCCGACCGTGACGACGAGCGCGGAGCCGGAGGTCGACGCCGTGCAGGCGGCGGACGTCGCGCCGGCAGAGCACCTACCCTGGACTGGTGCTCTCCCGACGTGACGCCGCCATCCGGCTCGACATCCCCCTCGAGATGGCGACCCACCACGGGATCCCGTCCCGCCTCAGCGAGGCCGAACTCACCGCGATCGAGCAGGACCCGCCCGCGTGGCTCGTGCAGTCGCGGGCGAACCGCACCGGCAAGAAGGTGTGGGTGCACCTGGAGTGCGTCGTGTGCGGGTACGCGGAAGAGGCCCGGCCGAAGAAGTGGTGGCCGGACTGGGACCACCTGATGTGCGACTACCACGCGCCGTACCAGGCGCCGGAAGCCCCGGCGGGCTTCACACGGCGCGAGGTCGAGGGCGTCGGCAGCCGCTTCGTCGCCCTCGTCGACGAGCGGTCGTAGTCCGCGTCGTCAGTCGGCGTCGTCAGTCGGCGTCGTCAGTCGGCGACGCGGGCCGTGGACTCGCGCACGCTCAGCGTCAACTCCGGCCCCGGCCGTGACGGCAGCGGAGCGTCGGCCTCGATCTGCTCGCGGAGCAGGACCGCCGCCCGCTGGCCGAGTTCGACGGTGTCGCGCGTCAGCGAGGTGATCGCGGGGCGGACGAGCCGGATCATCGCGGAGTCGTCGAACGACACGATGGACACGTCTTGCGGCACGCGGACGCCCATCTCGCTCGCGACGCCGAGTCCCGCGACGGCGAGCACGTCGTTGTCGAACACGATCGCGGTGGGTCGTCGGGCGCCGGACAGCAGGCGTCGGGTGGCTGCGGACCCGGCCTCGGCGGAGTAGTCGGTGGGGATGGTCTCCGTGCGGTCGTCCTCGGTGGCGTCGGGCAAGGTACCCGCGAACGCCCGGACGCGTTCGATGCGCAGTGCGGTGTGCTCGAACTCCGGCGGCCCGGACACATGGGCGATGCGGCGGTGCCCGAGTGCGCGGAGGTACCGGAGGACGGTGTCGGTCGCGTCCGAGTCGTCGATCCAGACGCTCGGGGCCGACCCGGCGGGGGTCGGGTGCGAGCCGACGACGACGGACGGCATCCCGAGCTGGGCGAGCAGGCGGAGGCGGTCGTCGTCCCGGCGCGGGTCGATCACGATGACGCCGTCGACCCGGTGCCCGCGCCACCAGTCGCGGTAGGTCTCGAGTTCCTCGTCGGCATCACGGGCGACGAGCAGGGTCATGCCGATGTGGGTGCCGGTCAGGCCGAGCTGGATCCCCGAGATGAGGTCGCCGAAGAACGACTCGGTGCCGAGCGTGCGCGCCGGGCGGTTCAGCACGAAGCCGATCGACCCGGCCTTCGCGCCCCCGAGGGCCCGGGCCGCGGTGTGCGGCTGCCAGTCGAGTTCGCGCGCCGCCTGTCGCACTCGTTCTCGTGTCGCCTCGGACACGCCGGGGCGCCCGTTGAGGGCGAAGGAGACGGCGCTGATCGACACGCCCGCCCGCGCTGCGATGTCGGCGATCGTCGTCCGCCGTCCTGTGGCCACGGGCTTGACTATAGCGCTTTAGTCAGGCATCGTCGCCGTCACGCAGCGGTTCGGCGTAGAAGGCTGAACCGGTTCAGTAGCTCGACGAAGGAGTCAGCAACGATGAGAACCACCCCACGCACGACGTCGGGCCGAGTGGCCGCGATCCTCGCCGGCGCTGCCGCCGCAGCGCTCGTCCTCACCGGTTGCTCGAGCGGCAGCGGGGCGGCCACCGGTGGAGGTGGCGACGGAGAGGTCAGCGGGTCGATCACCCTGCAGACCTGGGCACTCACGCCGACGTACACGGACTACCTCAACGGTGTCGTGAAGGCGTTCGAGAAGAAGTACCCCGACGCGGAGGTCAAGCTCGTCGACCAGCCCGGCGACGGCTACGCCGAGAAGGTGCTCAGCCAGGCGTCGTCGAACTCCCTGCCCGACGTCGTCAACCTGCCGCCGGACATCGCCCTGCCCCTCGCGAAGCGCGGGTTCCTGCAGGACGTCGCGAAGGACGACTCCACGCTCGGGAAGACCTACGTCGAGGGCGCACTCGCGGCCTACCGGTACAAGGGCGTCGACGGCACGTTCGGGTACCCCTGGTACCTCAACACCGACATCGACTACTGGAACAAGACGATGTTCGAGCAGTGCGGCCTCGACCCGGAGAACCCGCCGGCGACCACGGACGAGCTCTTCGACCAGGCCGCGACCATGCACGAGCAGTGCCCGGACGACTACCTCATGAGCCGCAAGCCCGGCCTGTCCGACTTCTCGCTGGCCGGCGTGAAGATCCTCAACGCGGACGGCACGAAGTTCACGTTCGCGGACTCCTCGAAGGCCGCCGACCTGATCAGCAAGTACGCGAAGGCCTACCAGGACGGGCTCATGCCGTCGTCGGTCCTCAACACCGACTACCTCGGCAACTCCACCCTGTTCACGCAGGGCAAGGTCGCCTGGACCACCGGTGGTGCGACCGCGATCAGCGACTTCGAGAAGAACAACCCGTCGCTCAAGGGCAAGATCATCGTCTCGCCGGCGCTGGACAACCCGCCGCTGTACGTGCAGGGCCTCAGCGTCTCGGCGAAGAGCAAGCACCTCGCCACCGCCGAAGCGCTCGCCGCGTTCATGACGAACGCCGAGAACCAGGAGGAGTTCGCCCACCTGGTGAACATCTTCCCGTCGACGAAGTCCTCGCAGTCCGACCCGTTCTTCTCGGAGGACGACGGCACCGTGCACGCGAAGGCCCGCGTCCTCGCGAACGACGCCCTGAAGACCGCGAAGAACCTCAACCCGGTCGAGGCGAACTCGGCGATGACGGACTTCCTCGACCAGCAGATCGCGCTGGCGATGAAGGGCGGGACGACGCCCGAGAAGGCGTTGCAGACCGCCCAGACCAAGATGAACACCCTGCTCGCCAACGGCTGATCCGGCCCGGTACCCGAAGAGGGAGGATCGTCATGCGTGCGAACCGCTGGTTCACGCCCTGGCTGCTGGTGCTGCCCGCACTGGTCTGGCTGCTCGCGTTCAGTCTCTGGCCGTCGATCAACACCGTGCGGCTGTCGTTCACGAACGCCAGCCCGCTCGGTGGGGTCAGTGCATGGGTGGGGACGGCGAACTTCCGGACCCTGCTCGCAGACCCGCAGGTGTGGGAGGCGCTGCTCAACAGCGTCATCTACATGGTGGTGTGCCTGCCGCTGCTGACGGTCCTCCCGCTCCTCATGGCCGTGCTCGTGCAGCACAAGATGCCCGGGATCGCGTTCTTCCGGACCGCGTACTACACGCCGGTGATCGCGAGCGCGGTCGTGGTCGGGCTCATCTGGAACTGGATCCTCGACGACCGCGGCGTCGTCAACGAGATGGCCCAGTCGCTCGGCGTCGTGCAGGGCGCGATCCCGTTCCTGTCCGACCGGTGGCTGCTGCTGTTCAGCGCGATCAGCCTGACCGTGTGGAAGGGCCTCGGCTACTACATGATCATCTTCCTGGCTGCCCTCGGGAACGTCGGCAAGGACCTGCACGAGGCCGCCGCTCTCGACGGCGCCGGGGCGGTGCGCCGGTTCTGGTCGGTCACCATGCCCGGCGTCCGCGGCACCATGACGCTCGTCGGCATCCTGGTGTGCGTCAGCGCCCTCCGGGTCTTCAGCGAGCTCTACATCCTGACGAACGGGACGGGTGGCCCCGGCGGCCAGGACAACTCCCTCGTCATGCTCATCCAGCAGTACGCCCGCGGCTTCACCGGCAACCTCGGCTACGCGTCCGCCCTGAGCCTCCTGCTCTTCGCCGTGACGTTGATCCCGATGCTCGCCCTCGCCCGGATGAACAGCAAGGCGGACAAGTGACGAACACCACCAGCACCAGCGAACCGGTCATCGGCGGCAACGCCGGCGTGGCCGCACCGACACCGGACGTGACCGGAGCGACGGACGTGGGCCGGGCGTCCCGGCAGTCCCCGCCCGGCGGACGCAAGCGCCGTCGCGCGGTGTGGGGCGTCATGTCCACCCGCGAGAAGGTGCTCCGCTACGTCCTGCTCGTCGTGGTGCTGTTCATCACGATCGGTCCGTTCCTCTGGCAGCTCTCGACCTCGCTCAAGGGCACCGGCGAGGACATCTACACCGCGAACCCGTCGTTCATCCCCGCGCAGCCGACGTTCGGCAACTACCTCCGCGTGGGCGACGCCATCCCGGTCTTCGGGTACATCGGGAACTCGCTCATCGTCGCCGCGATCGACGTCATCGGGAACATCGTGTTCGCCACGCTCGCCGGGTTCGCGATCGCCCGCCTGCAGTGGAAGGGTCGCAAGGTCGTCCTCGGCCTGTTCCTCGCCACCCTCGTGCTGCCCGGCGAGGCGACGATCATCTCCCAGTTCGTCACGGTCAAGGACCTCGGCCTCGCCGACTCCCTGGTCGGTGTCGCCCTGCCCGGCATGATCGCCGCGCTCAACGTGCTGCTCATGTACAACGCCTTCCGCCAGGTGCCCGAGGAGATCGACCAGGCGGCCGTGATGGACGGCGCGAACGCGATGCAGCGCCTCCGCTACATCTCGCTGCCCGCCGTGCAGGGGACGATCGCCGTGATCGCGATCTTCTCGTTCATCGGTGCGTGGGACGACTTCCTCTGGCCGCTCATCGTGCTGCAGTCCCCGGACAAGCTCACGCTGACGGTCGGGTTGCAGTACCTGCAGGGCACCTTCGCCACCGACCAGCGGATGATCGCCGCCGGGACGATGATCGCGTTCATCCCGATCGCCGTGATCTTCGCCGTCCTGCAGCGCTTCTTCTTCAAGGGCGTGGAAGAGGGCGGGGTGAAGGGCTGATGCGCTTCGGCGTCAACCACACACCGTCGAACGGCTGGTTCCACTCCTGGCTCGACTTCTCGCCGTCGGACACCGCGCGGGACCTCGAGGCGATCGCCGGGCTCGGCGCCGACCACGTCCGGGTCTTCCCGCTCTGGCCGGTCGTGCAGCCGAACCGGACGCTCATCCGGCAACAGGCGCTCGACGACGTGGCGACCGTGGTGGACATCGCCGGCTCGTTCGGACTCGACGTCACGGTCGACGCGCTGCAGGGGCACCTGTCGAGCTTCGACTTCCTGCCGTCCTGGCTCGACTCGTGGCACCGCCGGAACATGTTCACCGACCCCGACGTCGTCGCCTCGACCGCCGCGTACGTCCGGGCACTCGCCGCCGCCGTCGGGGACCGGCCGAACCTGCTCGGCGTCACGGTCGGCAACGAGGTCAACCAGTTCGCGCACGCCCCGCACCCGTCGCCGTTCGCGACGACGCCCGAGCAGGGGCACGCGTGGGCGGCGGCGATGGTCGCCGCGGCGCGCGAGGGGCTCGCCGGTCCGGAGGTTCAACCCGGCTCCGGCACCCGGCCCGCCCCCGCCGCGGGGGAGCGTCCGGCCCCCCTCGTGACCCTCGCCCAGTACGACGCGGCCTGGTACGACGACGCGCAGCCGTTCGGCCCGGAGCATGCGGCCGACCACGGGGACGCGACCATCACGCACTCGTGGGTCTTCAACGGGTCGGCACGCCTGCACGGTGCCCTCGGCCCGGGGTCGGTCCGACACGGCGAGTACCTGCTGCAGCTCGCGGCCGCGTGGAACACCCGCGCGGACCGGCCGAACTGGTTGCAGGAGGTCGGCGCACCGACCAACGTGGTGGACGTGGCCGACGCCCCGACGTTCACCGAGACGACCATCCGGCACGCCCTCGACGTGCAGGGGCTGTTCGGCATCACGTGGTGGTGCTCACACGACGTGTCCCGCTCGCTCGCCGACTTCCCGGAGCTCGAGTACGACCTCGGCCTGCTCACGAACGACGGCCGCGTGAAGCCGACCGGGGAGCGGTTCCGTGAGATGGCCCTGGCGTTCGGTGACGGCCGGTACCAGGCCCCGACCCCGCCGACGACCGCGCTCGTGCTCGACGACGTCGCCCCGGACGGGACGCCGCTCGGCGGGACCCGGGCCGACTCGGCGCCGGGCGGCCGGTTCGCCGCGGCCTGGCTCGCGATCGCCGAGCAGGACGGCCGCGGCCCGCAGGTCGTGCTGCGCTCCCGCCTCGGGGACACCGCGCTCCTGGCCGCGCGCGGGATCAGCACCTGCGTCGACGTCCCGAACGACACCGCGTCCGCCACCGTTTCCGTCGCACACCCCGCGACGATGCCCTGACCACGACCAGCACGACCAGCCCCACGCCCCACGCCCCGACGACCCGGACGGACACCGCCGTCCCGGAGGACCAATGCACGACGACATCCCGCTCACCATCGGCCGCGCACGCCGTGTCCTCGACGAGCGCATCCTGCCCGAGGTGCACGCCACCGCCGTCCCGCTCGACACCGCCTGGCACGAGCTGCCCGGCGAGCCGATCGCCCCCGCGGAGGGCCTGACGCTCGACTTCGAACCGTACGAGGTCGGCACTCCGTGGGGTGCCGCGTGGGGGACCACCTGGTTCCGCCTGTCGGGCACCGTCCCCGCGGAGTGGGCCGGCCAGCGGGTCGAGGCGCTCGTCGACCTCGGGTTCGACAAGAACATGCCCGGCTTCCAGTGCGAGGGGCTCGTCTACCTGTCCGACGGCACCCCGGTGAAGTCGCTCAACCCCCGCAACCAGTGGGTGCTCATCACGGAAGCAGCCGTCGGCGGCGAGACCGTCGAGTTCTTCGTCGAGGCAGCGTCCAACCCGGTGCTGCTCGACTACCACCCCTTCCTCGTCACGCAGGAGGGCGACATCCGGACGTCGTCCCCGAAACGGCTGTACACGAGCCGCCGGATGGACCTCGCCGTGTTCGCCGCCGAGGTGCACGAGCTCGCGCTCGACATCGACGTCCTGCTCGAACTGCAGGAGGAGCTGCCGCAGGGCCCCCGGCGCATGCGGATCCTCCAGGCGCTCGACGACGCCCTCGACGCCCTCGACCTGCAGCACATCCCGGAGACCGCGCCGGACGCCCGTGCGGCGCTCGCCGAGGTGCTCGCCGCACCCGCCGAGGCCTCCGCGCACCGGATCTCCGCCGTCGGCCACGCGCACATCGACTCCGCCTGGCTCTGGCCGGTGCGCGAGACGATCCGCAAGGTCGCCCGCACCACGTCGAGCATGACCGAGCTCATCGGCCAGACGGACGACTTCCTCTACGGCATGTCCAGCGCGCAGCAGTACGCCTGGATCAAGGAGCACCGGCCCGAGGTCTACGCGAAGGTCAAGGACGCCGTCGCCGCCGGCCGGTTCCTGCCCCTCGGCGGGATGTGGGTCGAGTCCGACACGGTGATGCCGACGGGCGAGAGCATCGTCCGGCACTTCTCCCAGGGCCAGCGGTTCTTCGAGCGCGAGTTCGGCATCCGACCGAAGGGCGTCTGGCTGCCGGACAGCTTCGGCTACTCGCCGGCCCTTCCGCAGCTCATGCGTCGCGCGGGCTTCGAGTGGTTCTTCACGCAGAAGATCTCGTGGAACCAGGTGAACAAGTTCCCGCACCACACGTTCCTGTGGGAGGGCATCGACGGGTCACGGGTGTTCTCGCACTTCCCGTCGATGGACACGTACAACTCGCGGCTGTCCGGCTCCGAGGTCGCGAAGGCCGCCCGGCAGTTCCGGGAGAACCGGCTCGCCTCCGGGTCGATCGCGCCGGTCGGCTGGGGTGACGGCGGCGGCGGCACCACCCGCGAGATGACCGGCACGGCGGCGCGTCTGGCCGACCTCGAGGGCAGCGCCCGCGTCACGTGGGAGCACCCGGACGCGTTCTTCGACCGGGCCAAGAGCGAGTTGGAGAACCCGCCCGTGTGGGTCGGCGAGCTCTACCTCGAGCTGCACCGCGCGACCCTGACGAGCCAGCACCAGACGAAGCAGGGCAACCGGCGGAGCGAGCACCTGCTCGTCGAGGCCGAGCTGTGGTGCGCCACGGCCGCTGCCCGCACCGACTTCGCCTACCCGTACGACGAGCTCGACGCGCTCTGGCAGCAGGTCCTCCTCCAGCAGTTCCACGACATCCTGCCGGGCACCTCGATCGCGTGGGTGCACCGTGAGGCCGTCGAGCGGTACGCGGAGATCGCGGCCCGACTGGAGGCCCTCATCGCCGCCGCCCTGTCGGCGCTCGCCGGCGACGGGGACGCGACGGTCGTCGTCAACCCGGCCCCGAGCCTCCACGGCGGCGCCCTGGCGCAGAGCGCGATCCTGACGACCGACCTGGAGGCGACCACCCCGGTCCGCCTCGAGGAGGCCGACGGCGGCTTCGTGCTCGCGAACGACCTGGTCCGCGTCGTCGTCGACGGCCGCGGACTCGTCACGAGCGCCGTCGACCTGGCCACCGGTCGCGACGCGATCGCACCGGGCCAGGTCGCGAACCTGCTCCAGCTGCACCAGGACTTCCCGAACATGTGGGACGCGTGGGACGTCGACCGGTACTACCGGAACCGCGTCGACGACCTGGTCGACGTGACCGCCCTGCGCGGCTCGGTCGACGAGGACGGGACCGCCCGCGTCTCGGTGTCGCGCTCGTTCAGCGAGTCGACGCTCACGCAGGAGATCACGCTCGCGCCCGGCACCCGGACGCTCGAGTTCGACCAGGTCACGGACTGGCACGAGACCGAGAAGTTCCTCAAGGTCGCGTTCCCGCTCGACGTCCGTGCCGAGCACACCATCGCGGAGACGCAGTTCGGCGCGCAGAAGCGGGTGACACACACGAACACCTCGTGGGAAGCCGCGAAGTTCGAGACGTCCATGCACCGGTACGTGCTCGTCGAGGAGCCCGGGTTCGGCGTGGCGCTCGTCAACGACTCGATCCACGGGTTCGACGTCACGCGCGACGCGGTCGACGGGCACGTCACGACGACGGTCCGGCTCTCGCTGCTCCGCGCACCGCGGTTCCCCGACCCCGAGACGGACCAGGGCGTGCAGACGCACCGGTACGGCCTGGTGATCGGGACCGACGTCGTCGGGGCGACCGCCGCGGGCACGGTCATGAACACGTCCGTCCGACGGATCACCGGTGCGCACGGCTTCGTCTCGCTCGTCCAGGCCTCCGGTGACGTCGTGGTCTCGGCCGTCAAGCTCGCCGACGACCGCTCGGGTGACCTGGTCGTCCGCGTGTACGAGCCGGCGGGCCGACGCGGGACCGGGGGCCTGGCGGTCGACGGGCCGTTCGGCGAGCCGGTCGAGGTCACGCTGCTCGAGGAGACGGACCCGGCGCTGCCCGGCGTCGCCGCGGTCACCGACGGGGTGGCGGCCTTCCCGGTCGACGCCTTCGAGGTCCGCACCTTCCGCTTCCCGCGCACGAGCGAGGAGCGCTGACGGCGGCCAACTGAGACCCCCGCCGCCGGGACTTCGGGTGTCCCGGCGGCGGGTCCCACGGCCGGACCGGTCGTGGACCACGGCGGCACCTCGTCGCCGCGGACACCACTCGAAGAGGAGTGTCATGCAGAAGACCATGAAGATCGGGATCGTGGCGGCGTTGGTCGCCATGGTGGCGGCGCCGATGGTGCCCGCCGCCGCGTCGGCGGCTCCCGGCGGGCCGGCAGCGGCAGCACACGGCCACGGGCACGGGCACGGCCACGGCCACGGACACGGACACGGCCGCCCGGGGCACACGGCTCCGACCAAGTCCGGGCCGACGAGCATCGCCTACGTCGAGGTGAACAACGACGAGCTCCGGAACGTCGGCCGGTACACACTCGAGAACGGCGCCAACGCGTTCGACGTGGCGATCATCTTCGCGGCGAACATCAACCGTGACGCGGACGGCGACGCGGTCCTGTACGCCAACGAGAACGTGCAGCGCACGCTCGACCAGGCGGCGACCCAGATCCGCCCGCTGCAGGCCAAGGGCATCAAGGTCACGCTCTCGGTGCTCGGCAACCACCAGGGCACGGGCCTGGCCAACTTCACGTCGAAGGCGGACGCGCGGGACTTCGCGGCGCAGGTGTCGGCGACCGTCGAGAAGTACGGGCTGGACGGCGTCGACCTCGACGACGAGTACTCGGACTACGGCGTGGACGGCACCCCGCAGCCGAACGACCAGTCGATCGGCTGGCTCATCTCGGCGCTCCGAGCGGACATGCCCGGCAAGATCATCTCGTTCTACGACATCGGCCCGTCGTCGACGTCGCTGCAGCACGAGAAGCCGTCGATCGGCAAGAAGCTCGACTACGCCTGGAACCCCTACTACGGCACCTACACGGCGCCGAGCATCCCCGGCGTGCCGAAGTCGAAGCTCTCGGCCGCGGCGGTCGACATCCAGAACACCCCGGTGGACCTGGCCGTCACGCTCGCCGAGCGCACCAAGGCAGACGGGTACGGCGTCTTCATGACGTACAACCTGCCGGACGGAGACGTCAGCCCCTACGTGTCGCAGTTCACGCAGGTGCTCTACGGTCAGTCCGCCGTCTACAAGTAGGGGAACGACCGATCCATGAGTGACGAGCGCCGTGGCGGCCCGACCACCGACAGCCCGACGAACACCGGCCCCGTGACCGCGGTCGCGGCCCGGAACGGAGTCGGGTTCGTCGCCCAGCAGGCGACCCTGATCGAACAGACCGACCCGAGGGGGTCCGTGCAGGTCGTCCCCGGGTTCGCCGGACGGGAGGTCGGGCCCACCGACGTCCTGACCTGGGTCTGGTTCCCGGAGCGGTCGCTGCCCGAGGGGCAGACCGAACCGGGGGTCTCGGACCTCGACCGGTTCTGGGCCGCCACGGCGTTCGCACTCGACGTCGTCTTCACCGACGGCACCCGGCTCAGTGACGGCGTCGGTGACGCTCTCGCACGCGACCAGTACGGGGACGCCGTCACACCGGAGGCGCAGGACGACGCCCGCAAGCAGTGGGTCGACCAGTGGAACCGGCGGACCGTCGACCTGTCGGCGCTCGCCGGCAAGGTCGTGGACCGCCTGGAGGCCCGACTCGGCCGCGCAGACGGGCCAGCGTCCGCTGCCGGGCCGGATCCGGCGGTGGACAGGGCTGCCCGGGCCGACGCCGGGCCGGCCGCAGACGCGGCGTCGGCCGCATCCGGCCGCACCGTGCGCGGTTGGCTCGACGACGTCCGGATCGAGCCGGCCGGCCCCGGGACCGGTGCCGTGCCTCCCGGCGGTCGCCCGCTCGACTCCGTCCGCACCACCCGGGGCACGCACTCGTCGGGCACGTTCTCGCGCGGGAACAACGCCCCGCTCGTCGGACTCCCGCACGGCGGGGTGTTCGGCCTGCCGATGACGAACGCGTCCGACAGCCGGTGGCCGTACGCCTACCAGGAGCACAACCGCCCGAGCGACAACCGCCCGGCGATCCAGGCGTTCGCGACGAGCCACCTGCCCTCGCCGTGGATGGCCGACCGCGGGGTGTTCCAGGTCATGCCCTCCCCGCTCGCCGAGCCCGACGTCGACCGGACCGCCCGCGCGCTCGGGTTCGACCACGTCGACGAGCTCGACGGACCACACCGGTACCGGGTCGGCCTCGACGAGGGCGTCACCGCGGAGATGACCGCGGGGGAGTTCGCCCTGGCCTGGCGGTTCACCGGTGTCCGCAGCGTCGTGCTCGACCACCACGGGGTGCTCCGCTCGTGTTCGGTCCGGCTCGAGGACGGTGCGGTGGTCGTCGACGCCCTGCTCGACGACCGCCCCGAGACTCCGCCGCACCACGTCCACGTCCGGATCATCAACGCGGTCGCCGAGCACACCACCGTCGTCGACGGGGAGCTCCGCGGGTGGGTCGAGGTCACCGGGGACACCGACGTGCTGCTCGGCATCTCCACCGTCTCCGCCGAGGACGCCGTCGCGAACCTGCGTGCAGCGGGCGACTTCACCGCGATGCGCGAGCAGGCCGAGGACCGGTGGGTCGCCGAACTCGACGTGCTCCAGGTCGAGGGCGCCACCGACGACCAGCTCGTCTCGCTGTACTCCGGGCTGTACCGGGCGTTCCTCTACCCGACGCGCGCGGGGGAGACCGCTCTGGACGGGACACCGCGCCACCGTTCCCCGTACGGCGACGTCCTGTCCGAGCCGATCCGGGACCAGCCCGGACCCGAGGTCGTCGACGGGCCGCTCACCACGACGAACGGGTTCTGGGACACCTACCGCACCGCGTGGCCGCTGCTCGCGCTCCTCACCCCGGACACGGCGGCCGACCTTGCCGAGGGCGTCGTCGGACACTTCACCGACGGCGGGTGGACCCCGCGCTGGAGTGCCCCCGGCGCCGAGGACGTCATGACCGGCACCACGAGCGACACGGTCTTCGCCGACCTCGTGGCCAAGGGCGTCGACGGGTTCGACGTCGAGCAGGCCTACCGGTCGGCGGTGCGGAACGCGACCGTCCCCGCGCGCGACCGACGGGTCGGACGGAAGGGGAGCCTCCCGGGCCTGTTCCGCGGGTACGTCGACACGGCGACCGGCGAGGGCATGTCGTGGACCCTCGACGCGGCCATCAACGACTGGGGTGTCGCCGTCCTGGCGCGGGTGATGGCCGAGCGTGCCGCGGCTGCCGGCGACGCCGCGGGCGAGGCACGGTACCGGGCCGAGCACGAGTGGTTCGCCCGTCGGTCCCTGCAGTACCGGAACGTCTTCGACCGGGAGCGCGGGTTCTTCATCGGCCGGACACCGGACGGTTCGTGGCGGGACGACTCCGACCCCGACGGCGGCTTCGACCCCGACGTGTGGGGGAGCGACTACACCGAGACGAACGCCTGGGGCACGATGTTCACCGCCCCGCACGACGGTGCCGGCATCGTCGACCTGCACGGCGGCCCGACGGCGTTCGACGAGGCGTTCGCCCGCTTCTCCGAGCGCCGCGAGACGGGCGGCACCGATCGCTCCGGCTCGTACGGGTTCGCGATCCACGAGATGACCGAGGCCCGCGACATCCGCATGGGCATGCTCGGACTGTCGAACCAGCCCGCGCACCACATCCCGTTCTTCCCCATGTTCACCGGCCGGCACGACGACGCACACCGCATCGTCCGCGAGTGCCTCGACCGGCTGTTCGTCGGCTCCGACCTCGGCCAGGGGTACCCCGGCGACGAGGACAACGGCGAGATGAGCGCCTGGTACGTGTTCGCGACGATCGGGCTGTACCCGTTGGCGCCGTCGACCGGCACCTACGTGCTCGTGCCGCCGTCGGTCCGGCGGACGGTGCTGCGTCCGCCGGGGAGTGGTTCGTCCACCGTCATCGAGACCACCGGTACCGGCCGGTTCATCGGCGCCGTCACGGTCGACGACGAGCCGTGGGGGTCCATCAGCATCCCGCACGCGGTGGTGGTCGGGGCGTCGCGGATCGTCGTCGCGCTGTCGGAGACGCCGGTCGGGTGGGCTGCGGACACGCGCCCGACCTCGGCGTCCGAGCAGCACGGGTACCGGGACACCCCGGACGACGTCCTGCCGGTCGGGGCCTCACCGCTCACGGACGACACCGGGCTGACCCAGGTGGCACTCGCCGCGGGGGAGAGCGTCGTGGTGCCGGTCACGGTCGCGGCGGCATCGCTCGTCACGGTGACCGCGGCCGCGGCGGGGAAGGCATCGTGGCGGATCGTGCTGCGGGACGCCGACGAGCGCGTGGTCCATCAGCTCGACGCGCAGGACGAGGAGTTCGTGTGGGCCGGGCAGACACGGGTGTTCCCGTTCGCCGGCGGGGTCAGCGCGGGGACGCTCTCGTTCGAGGCCGTGACGCCCGTCACGCTGACGCAGCTGCAGTGCATCGCAGCCGACGGGGGTCCGTCCTGACCGGGTGTTGACACGTCCTGGCTACGGGTATTAGCTTATGGCTAACACTCGTAGCCAGGAGGCGCTCATGCTCGAACACATCGAACTCGACGGCGGCACGATCGCGGTCGACGTCAGCGGCACCGGTCCGCTCGTCGTCCTCGCACACGGCATGGGTGACAGTCGCCACTCGTACCGGTTCCTCGTCCCGGAGCTCGTCGCTGCCGGCTACCGGGTCGCGAACGTCGACATCCGCGGCTGCGGGGACTCGAGCACCGGCTGGTCCGGCTACGAGCGCGCCGACATCGCCGCGGACCTCGTGGCCGTCGTGCGGCACCTCGGCGGCCCCGCCCTCATCGTCGGGCAGTCGATCAGCGGCGGTGCCGCGACCATCGCGGCCGCGGACGCACCCGACGTCGTCGCCGGCATCGTCGAGCTGGCTCCCTTCACCCGCGCACAGTCGTTCGACCTCGGCGGGTTCCTCCGCAACCGCAACCAGCACCGTGCCGGGACGTTCCGACTCCTCACGGTCATGACGACCGGCAGCCTGCCGGGTTGGCTCGCCTACCTCGACATCGCCGTGCCCACCAAGCCCGCCGACTGGACGGAGGAGCGTCGCCGCATCGAGGACACGCTCCGGCAGCCCGAGCGCATGGCCGTCCTCCGCGCCATGACGAAGACCTCGCCGACCGACGCCGGCGCCCGGCTCGCCGACGTCCGCTGCCCGGTCCTCGTCATCGAGGGCAGCGCCGACCCGGACTGGGCCGACCCCGCCGCCGAGGGACGTCGGGTCCTCGCCGACCTGCCGTCCGGTCTCGGCGAGCTCGCCGTGATCGAGGGAGCCGGGCACTACCCGCACACCGAGACCCCGGCCGAGGTCCTGGCGCTCCTGCTCCCGTTCCTCGGCCGCACCCTCGCCGCGATGCCGATCGAGGACGATCGTGCCTAGGGCCGGACTCGACGCGGCGGTCGTCACCGAGGCCGCCGCCGCGCTCGCCGACGAGAACGGGCTCGCGCAGGTGAGCATGAGCACCGTCGCGGAACGGCTCGGCGTCAAGGCGCCGTCGCTCTACAAGCACGTCGACGGTCTCACCGACCTCACCCGACGGATCGCGGTCGTCGCGGTCGCGGAACTCAGCGAAGCGCTGCGGGACGCGACGCAGGGGCGGGCCGGGAGGGACGCCCTGGCCGCCGCCGCCGGTGCGGTCCGCCGGTACGTGCGTGAGCACCCCGGTCGCTACGCGGCCACGACCGGGGCCCGTCCCGCCGACGCCGACGACCCGCTCACCCTCGCACTCGACCGGACGCTGTCGTCGTTCTCCGCCGTCCTCCGCGACTACGGCCTCGACCCGGCGGACGAGGTCCACGCGCTCCGGATGCTCCGCAGCGTGCTGCACGGCTTCGCGACGCTCGAGGTCTCCGGCGGATTCCAGATGGGGACCGACGTCGACGAGAGCTTCACGTGGATGATCGACTTCCTCGACCGCGGCCTGCGCGCCGGCCCACGATGAGCGTCGGACACGACCCCGTCCGCGGCGGCCTCCGCGCCGGCGCGGAACTCGTCGCCTGGGTGGCCGTACCGTGGGCACTCTGGCCGCACTCGATCGCGCTCGCGATCGGGGCCGTGCTCCTGCTGCTCGTCCCGCCCGCCGTGTTCTCGACGCCCGGTGACCGGCCGGGCGGCGACGCACCGGTCGCGACGCACGGCATCGTCACGATCGTGTCGGTCCTGGCGCACCTCGTCGGCGCGACCGTCGCCGCGTGGGTGATCTGGCCGTCCTGGCTGGCCGTCGTCGTCACCGCACTGTGCGTGACCGTCGCGGTCACCGAAGTGCCCCGGTGGCGGTCGCAGCTGGCCTGGCGCCGGATGCCGTGGGCCGCTGTGTCCTGACCTTCGTCCGTGACCCGTCGGCCTGGCAGTGGGCAGCTGTGGCGCTGTCCGGACCGGGTGTCGTCCTTCTCGAGTCGTCACCGCCCTGCGGTATGCGCTGTCCGGCGAGCCGGACGCGTCGGACTTCCGGTCGCCTCGTGACGAGCGGTGAGACGCTGGGGTCGTGATCGACCCGCCCGACTCTGCCGTCTTCGTCGCACCCGACGGGGATGTCTACGTGGACCGCGACGGCCCCGGCGTCGCCACCGTCCGGCGGTGGCGCGACCGGTACGACCCCGTGGCCGTCCGCCGGCGACAGCGACGGGCGGCATGGGGATGGACACTGCTCGCACTCCTGACCGTCGCACTGGTGGCGGCAGCGGGCCTCGGGGTCGGGCTCCTGGTGTCGGGCTCGTTCCTGCGCGCCACGGTGTTCGGTGCAGGTGGGGTCGTGATCGGGATCTGGTTCTGCCTCGGAGCCGCGTCGGTGCTCATCTCGGGTGACCCGAGGAACGCGGCTGTGCCCGTCGTGCCCGTCCCGGCCGAGGTGCTGACCGCAGCGCAGGCGGACGCGAGCGCTGCCGATGTGTGGCGGTGGAGCGTCGCCGTGGCGACCGAGGCCGACCGACGTCGGACGATCGGGTACGAGACGTACGTCGAGCGTCCGCACATGCAGAAGCAGGCCGACGACGCACGGGAGCAGTACGCAGTGGTGTACCGGGCGTACCTCGAGGCTGCGCGGGAGTTGGGTGTACCGCCCCGCGAACCGGACATCCCGCTCGAGGTGGCAGATCAGAGCGGCACGGGCTCAGCTGGCGGCTCCGGCGACCCACTGCGGTGATGCGAACAGCTCCTGCAACTCGGTCACCAGACGAGCCGCATGGAAGCCGTCCGCCGCCGCGTGGTGGATCTGGACTGCCAGAGGCATGACGACCCGGTCCTCGGTCCGCCGGTAGCGGCCGATGGTGAAGATCGGCGACAGGTGGTCCCACGCATCCCGGATCCCCAGCGTGAACCCGGTGAACGACGCCCACGGGATGCTCGACACGTCGAACACGTTCGGCGGCATGTCGTCCTGCGGGAAGAGCGAGGACGCCGTGCGGTACCGGTCGAGGACGTCGACGGCCTCACGGCGGAAGGTTGCGAAGTCCTCGCGGTACGGCGTCCACACACTGGCGAACGTCTCCCGTTCCGGGTTGAACACCGTGAACGACGGATGCACGACGTCCCACACGGCCGGGTCTCCGGACGAGTCGAGCGCCATGCGGAACTCCTCGTGTCGGTTGACGATGGTCGACAGCGCCCACATCTGCGCCACGGAACTCCTGACCGGCGTCCCGTGCAGGGCGCCGACCAGTTCGGTGTCGTCGACGTCGATCGTCATCGCGTAGGTGCAGGGAACACGGTGGCGGTAGTGCTCGAAGTGCTCGCGGCGAGGCCAGGTCGCGACGTCGATCGGCCGGAGGGTGTCCATGGTGCCGAGCCTAGGACGGCGATGGTGCAATGCCGTCGGCCCGGTACCGTCGCTCGCATGGGCACCGCGTTCACCATCCGCCGGACCGTCGAGGACGACTGGCCACTGGTCCGCGAGCTCCGGATCGAGAACGCGACCGACAACCCGATCTCGTACGGGGCGACCCTCGAGACGACCCGCGGCATGACGGAGGACGACTGGCGTCTCCGCGCTCGGCGCGGCCAGGGGATCGACACGACCAGCCTCGCCGCGGTCGACGACCTGTCCGGCCGGTGGATCGGGATGATGAGCGCCCAGATCGGGGACGAGGACGGTTCCGACCCGGTCCTGACCGGCGTCTTCGTGTCGCCGGCGTTCCGCGGCCGGACGCACGGCGTCGCCGACGCCCTGCTCGGGGGCATCGTGGACTGGGCGGGCCGCCGCGCGGACCACCTCAGGTCGTACGTGTACGAGCACGGGACGCCGGCGCGGCGCTTCTACTCCCGCCACGGGTTCGTCGAGACGGGCCGGACTCGACCGGTGGGCTTCACCGACGGCGTGACGCTGGAGATGGTCCGAGCACTCGGACAGGTCGGCCGTCCGGGAAGCAGCCCCCGTTGAGCCCGATCCGCCTGGTCACGTCGGAGGACAGCCCGGCGCTGGCTGACCTGCTCGTCCGCAACCGGGAGTTCCTGGCACCGTGGAGCCCGCTCCGGGCCGACGGCCACGAAACCGTCGAGGGCCAGCGCTCGGACATCGCGCTCGTGCTCGACCGACATCAGCGGGGCGAAGCCGCTCCGTTCGTGATCCTCGATGACGACGGCGGGGTCGCTGGCCGGCTGACGTTGAGCGGCATCGTGCGGGGACCCTTCCGGTCGTGCGCGATGGGGTACTGGCTGTCGGAGGACCGAACCGGACGCGGGCTGGCCACCCGGGCTGTGGCGGCGGCGCTCGGCCACGCGTTCGACGAGCTCGCCCTCCACCGGGTCCAGGCCGAGACACTGGTCCACAACACCGCCTCGCAGCGGGTGCTGGCCCGCAACGGCTTCCTGCAGTACGGCCTGGCGCCGCGGTACCTCGAGATCGCAGGCCGGTGGCAGGACCACCTCGTGTTCCAGCGCCTCCGCGATGATCCGCCGGTGGCGCCGACCCGTTGACTTTCCAAGCTGGCAAATGATTGACTTGCCGACATGGAAAACGAGCACGACCTGGCCGGAGCCCGTGAAGCGCTCGCTGCCGTCGAAGCCACCCGCGCCTCCGTCGCCGACCGCCTCGTGACGCCCTGGTGGTACCACCCGACGCTCGGGCTGCTGACCGCCGCCTACCTCGTCGGCTACACGCTCGGTGGCACAGTCGTCCGGATGAGCGTCCTCATCGCCTTCTTCGTCGGACTCGGCGCCCTCGTCTCCGTCTACCGTCGCCGGACCGGTGTCTGGGTCTCCGGACACCGGGCAGGCGCCGCTACCCGATGGGCGGTGGCGATGGGGGTGTCGGCCGTCGTCGTGGTGGTGACCGCCATGGTCGTCCATGCCGCCACGGGCCTCCTCTGGCCGGTGTGGGCGGGTGCCGCGGTCCTGTTCGTCCTGATCGTCGCTCTCGGGCGGCGGTTCGACGCGCGCTTGCGGTCGGAGTTGCGCAGCGGCCACGTGGTGGCGTCCTGATGGCCTCCCCGCTCGACGAGCCGGCGAGCGGCGCCTCTCCGACCTTCGACGAGGTCGTGCATGCCCCGAACCGTTTGCAGATCTGCGCCTTCCTCGACCCGCTGGACGAAGCCGAGTTCTCGGTCGTCCGCGACGCACTCGGTGTGAGCGACTCGGTGACGAGCAAACAGGTGAAGGTGCTGCAGTCGGCCGGCTACCTCACGGTGAGCAAGCCCACCGGCAACGGCCGTGTCAAGACGTGGCTCGCCCTCACCCCGGAGGGTCGGCGCGCGTACCGGGCGCACGTCGCCGCCCTGCGGGTGCTGCTGGGCTGAGTCAGCCTGTGATGGAGCCTCAGGCGTGTTCGGCCAGGTGCGCGCCCCACACGGCGTAGGTGTCCCGGTAGCGGTGCTCCTCCGCCTCCGGACGCCACACCGACCGCGTCAGCTCCTCGGGGAAGCCCACGACGTCGACGCGCGGGTGGTCGGCTGCCACCGCACACGACCGGCGGTTGAGCTCCCGGCCGTGCGCACCGGCCGCGATCCGTGCCGGTCGGGAGAGGCTGCCGGCGTTGTCGAGCGGCGGGATCGCACCGACGAGGACCCGGGCGCCGGGCGGGAGTGCGTCGAGGAGCGCGGCGAGGGTGTCGCGGAGGTGCCGTTCCCAGGTGAGCGGCGACATCACCCGGAGGGCGTCCGTGATGCCGACCATGACGACGACGAGCTCACAGCCACGCAGGTGCTCGCGGTGTCCGTCCACCACGGTCGGCAGGTCCCGCACGCTCGACGACGGGGCGCTCGCGATGGACCACGACGTCCCGCGGCCACGCCGTGCGGCGCGGTGCCGGGCGAAGAACGCCGGCAGGGACAGCTGGTGGGTGCGCACGCCGAGGGAGAGCTCCCCGCGCTCGCCGAGGAACAGGACCCGTGCGACGTCCGTTCCGACGACCGTTCCCTCCGCGGGGTCGTCCGGGTACACGTCCCACGCTGCGTCGGAACGGCGGAAGAGGAACTCGCTGAACCGGCCGACGCGTGCCGGCAGCGTGACGGCGGATCGGACGGCCGTGCGGACTCGTGACATGGGTGCGCCGCCGTCGATCCCTGCGGCAGCGGGTGCGCCGCGCGTCGACGTCCTTCCGGCCAGCGCCACGCTAGTCCTCACGAATGTGGACCATCGGGGTACAGCGCCGTGCGCCGCGACCTTGTGGACGGGACGACGGGAATGTGGAGGGGATGACGGGAATCGAACCCGCGTAGCCAGTTTGGAAGACTGGGGCTCTACCATTGAGCTACATCCCCGCGACCGCGCACGAGTCGCGGCCCCACCACCATACCGGACGAACGACACCGCCATGATCCTGCCGCCGCCGGACGAGTCGTCGCAGCGCACGATCAAGCGTTCCCGGGTGCTCTCGTACGTGCTCGTCGCGGTCGCCGCGGTGGTGCTGTCGCTGCGCCCGGAACTGCTCGGCGACCCGCAGGCGCAGCCGTGGCACGCGCTGCTGCACGTGTGGCGGATCGTGGTCGGTCTGCTGCTCGGGGTCGCCGCGCTGGCCGTCCAGGTGGTCGTCGGGGTGCGCTGGCGACAGGGTCTCCGGAAGTCCGCGGACGACTGACTTCCCCACAACCGAGGGTCCTGCCGGGGATCGCGCATCGCGAGCCCGCTAGACTCATCGAGGTCGTGGGGCCGGACTCGTCCTGCCCGCGCGTCAACAGGCGCACACGACGATCCTGGCCCTCGTACCGGGGCGTAGCTCAGCTTGGTAGAGCGCCCGCTTTGGGAGCGGGAGGTCGCAGGTTCAAATCCTGTCGCCCCGACCAGGTCACATCGAACGTCAACCAACAGGAGAACATCCCTTGGCCACCAGCACCGTCGACAAGGTGAGCGACACCCGCGTCAAGCTCACCGTGAACGTGACGCCGGAAGATCTCAAGCCGAGCATCGACCACGCGTACAAGCACATCGCCGAGCAGATCAACATCCCCGGCTTCCGCAAGGGCAAGGTCCCACCGGCGATCGTCGACCAGCGTGTCGGCCGCGGCGAGGTCCTGAACCACGCCGTCGGTGACGCCATCGACACCTTCTACCGCCAGGCGGTGGACGAGCAGGAGCTGCGCATCCTCGGCCGTGCCGAGGCCGACGTCGCCGAGCTCCCGAACGTCAAGGACTTCTCCGGCGACCTCGTCCTCACCTTCGAGGTGGACGTGCGTCCCGAGTTCGACCTGCCCGACTACGGCTCCATGGAGATCGAGGTCGACGCGGTCGAGGTCTCCGACGAGGAGATCGACGAGGAACTGCAGAACCTCCGCACGCGCTTCGGCACGCTCGTGACCGTCGACCGTCCGGCCAAGGTCGGCGACTTCGCGCAGCTCGACCTCACCGCCACCATCGGTGACGACGAGGTCGACTCGGCCACCGGCGTCTCCTACGAGATCGGCTCGGGCGACCTGCTCGAGGGCATCGACGAGGCGCTCGAGTCGCTCACCGCCGGCGAGTCCACCACCTTCGAGTCGAAGCTCGTCGGTGGCGACCGCGAGGGCGAGACCGCCCAGATCGCCGTGACCGTCACCGCCGTCAAGGAGCGCGAGCTCCCCGAGGCCGACGACGAGTTCGCCCAGATCGCCAGCCAGTTCGACACGCTCGACGAGCTCAAGGTCGACCTCAAGGAGCAGATCGCCAAGTCGAAGACCTTCGGCCAGGGCGCTGCCGCTCGCGACAAGCTCGTCGAGCAGCTCCTCGAGTCGGTCGAGATCCCGATCTCGGAGAAGCTCATCGAGGACGAGGTGCACCGTCACCTCGAGCAGGAGAACCGCCTCGAGGATGACGAGCACCGCAAGGAGGTCGCCGAGTCCAGCGAGAAGGCGTTCCGCTCGCAGATCCTGCTCGACTCCATCGCCGAGAAGGAGCAGATCCAGGTCTCGCAGGAGGAGCTCACGCAGTACCTCATCCAGGCCGCTGCCCAGTACGGCATGGAGCCCGCCGAGTTCATCAAGGTGATCGACCAGAACGGCCAGATCCCCGGCATGGTCGGCGAGGTCGCCCGCTCGAAGGCCGTCGCGACGGTCCTGTCGAAGGTCACCGTGAAGGACACGGCCGGCAACCCGGTCGACCTGTCCGCGTTCACCGCGGGTGTCGCCCAGGGCGACGACGTCGACGCGGACGAGACCGACGACGAGTCGGCCGAGGCCGACGCGAAGTAGTCGCGACCATCCTCACGAACGGGAGGCACGGTGCCAGCTGGCACCGTGCCTCCCGTTCGTGTCCCCGCACGTTCCGACCGTGTTCCCGGTCTGCCTGACCGCCGACAGCGAACACACGAGACCACGTGCGTTGCAACCGATAAGTTCGACAACAAGCGACAACTGAACGGGAGCTTTTCCATGGCCGAAGCAACACTGAACCCCAGTGTTTTTGACCGCCTTCTGAGAGACCGGATCGTGTGGCTCGGCTCCGAGGTCCGCGACGACAACTCGAACGAGATCGCAGCCAAGCTGCTGCTCCTCGCCGCCGAGGACCCTGAGAAGGACATCTACCTCTACATCAACTCGCCCGGTGGCTCGATCACCGCCGGCATGGCGATCTACGACACGATGCAGTTCGTGCCGAACGACATCGTCACGGTGGGCATCGGTCTCGCCGCGTCGATGGGGCAGTTCCTGCTCTCGTCCGGCACGCCCGGCAAGCGCTACATCACGCCGAACGCGCGCGTGCTCCTGCACCAGCCGTCCGGTGGCTTCGGTGGTACCGCCGCCGACATCCAGACGCAGGCGAAGGTCATCCTCGACATGAAGCAGCGGATGGCCGAGCTCACGGCTGAGCAGACCGGCAAGTCCATCGAGCAGATCCTCAAGGACAACGACCGCGACAACTGGTTCTCGGCACAGGAAGCCCTCGAGTACGGCTTCGTCGACCACCTGCGCGCCTCGTCCGCCGAGGTCGTCGGTGGTGGTGGCACCGTCAGCGACGGCGAGACCCCCACGCCGGCCGCCGAGCCCGACGCCCAGTCCTGATCCCCACCGAAGAAAAGGAAACGAGAATGCATCTCCCCATGCTCGGTGGCGCGCAGAACGTCCCGGCTCCCACCGACCGGTACATCCTCCCGAGCTTCGAAGAGCGCACGGCCTACGGCTACAAGCGGCAGGACCCGTACGCGAAGCTGTTCGAGGACCGCATCGTGTTCCTCGGCGTGCAGGTCGACGACGCGTCGGCTGACGACGTCATGGCCCAGCTGCTCGTGCTCGAGTCGATGGACCCGGACCGCGACATCGTGATGTACATCAACTCGCCCGGTGGCTCGTTCACCGCGATGACGGCGATCTACGACACGATGCAGTACATCCGTCCGCAGATCCAGACGGTGTGCCTCGGTCAGGCCGCATCGGCCGCGTCGGTGCTCCTCGCCGGCGGGACCCCGGGCAAGCGCCTGGCGCTCCCGAACGCCCGCGTGCTCATCCACCAGCCCGCCGTCCAGCAGGGTGGCGGTCAGGCGTCCGACATCGAGATCCAGGCGGCGGAGATCCTCCGCATGCGCACCTGGCTCGAGGAGACGCTGTCGAAGCACTCCAACAAGACGCCGGAGCAGATCAACCACGACATCGAGCGCGACAAGATCATGTCCGCGCAGGAAGCGGTGGAGTACGGCCTGATCGACCAGGTCCTCACCAGCCGCAAGAACCTGCCGGCGCTCGTCAAGTAGCGCGACACGACGACGGCCCCGTACCGGATCGGTACGGGGCCGTCGTCGTGTCCGAATGTGGGCTGGCTCAGCCCTCGTCGGGGTCGTCGGCGGCAGGCGCCGGGCGACGACGGACGAGCAGGAGCACGGCGACCGCCGCAGCCACGACGACGAGGCCGCCCGCGCCGATCCACAGGGCATCGGACGCGGTGGACGACGTCGTGCCGGACTCGGTGCCCGTCGTGCTCGCGGCCGCTGACGACCCACCCGCGTCCGCGGCACACGTCGGCGGTTCCGTGGAGCCCGCTGCGGGGGAGAACCCGGCGGGCGCGTCCCACGTGAAGTCGTACGAGTCCGAGACCGTGTGCCCGTCCGCGGAGATGATCTGCCACTCGACGGTATACTCCCCGGAGTCGCCGAGCGCGGCGGCGGTGGTCATCGTCGGACCGTCCACGTCGACGCAGCCGTCCTCGAAGTACTCCCCGTCCGGGCCGACCACGCGGAAGGCGAACCCGGAGTCGGTGTCGCCGATGTCGAGCAGGCGGTCGTTCGTGGTGATCGCGAACGACTCCGGCAGCTCGGTCAGGGTGCTGTCGGCCGCCGGGGTGGCGGAGACGAGGTAGTTGTGCGCGCTGGCGGGGGCAGCGAGGCCGAGGACCGCGCTGCCCGCGATCGCGAGCGCCGCGGCGGACGCGGCCACGAGCCTCCCGGCCCGACCGCGCACGTCCGCCGGGCGCGAGGCCGTCTGCGTGCCCGACGTCACTTCGTGCTGCCGCGACGGCGCGACGCGGCGACCGAGACGACGAGCGCGACGGCGCCGAGGAGCAGGCCACCGAGGCCGAGGAACCGGCCGACCAGGTCGGGGTCCGCCGGAGCGGTGGAGGACGCAGTGGAGGCGGTGGTCGCCGCCGACTCGCCGGACTCGGTGGACTCCGTGGCGCCGTGGGCGTGCTCGTCCTCCGCGGTGTCCGCCGCGGTCAGCGTGATCGTGGGCGCCGGGTGCTCGGGCTCGGCCTTGCCGGCCTCGGTCGTCTGGTCCCACTCGGTGGAGCCCTCCTCGCAGGTCTGCGAGACGGGCATCGCGACGGTGTCGCCGGCCTTGCCGTCCGGAAGGGCGAAGGAGAGCGCGAAGGTGTCGCGCTCGTCGGCGGGGAGCGGGGTCCTCGCGGTGTAGGTGACGCTCGTGACCCGCTCGGCCGCCGCTTCCGACTCGTCCTCGTCCGCCGCGGCACTGGGCGCCGTGTACGGCTCGGTCTCCTTCGTGATCGTCCAGTTCGGGTTGACCGTGGGCGTGACCTCGATGACGGACTCGGGGACGTGGAACCGGAGCTTCGTCGTGGGGGAACCGTCGCAGCCGTGCGGGACGGAGAACGTCACCGTGGTGTACGAGTTCGCCGCCGTCGAGGTGGCGTCCGCGCCGACGTGTGCGCTGGCAGCGGCCGCGGAGCCGAGGACGATCGCGGCGGCGACACCGAGGGTGGCGACGCCGCCGGTGGCGAGGCGCTTGTGCATGGTTCCTCCAGGAGCCGTTCTCTACAACTTGTAGAGCAACGGCGACCACGCTACCAGGCTGCCGACGCCGTGGGCGAACGCGGCCGGGGGTCCCGCGCTGTGTCGGCGGATGCGGTTAGGCTCGGTCCCACGACGACCTCGTGCACCGCACTGGCGGCGCGCGTCGACCAGGGAAGGCCGAGAGCATGGCACGCATCGGAGAGAGCGCCGACCTCCTGAAGTGCTCCTTCTGTGGGAAGAGCCAGAAGCAGGTACAGCAGCTGATCGCCGGCCCCGGCGTCTACATCTGCGACGAATGCGTCGAACTCTGCAACGAGATCATCGAGGAACGCCTCGCCGAAGCGGGGGAGGACACCGGCAGCGGCGAGTTCGACCTGCCGAAGCCCCGCGAGATCTTCGACTTCCTGCAGGAGTACGTCATCGGGCAGGACCCGGCCAAGCGTGCCCTCGCGGTGGCCGTCTACAACCACTACAAGCGTGTCCGTGCGCAGGGGCAGATCACCGCCGCCGAGGACCGCGACGACGTCGAGATCGCGAAGTCGAACATCCTGCTCATCGGTCCGACCGGCTGCGGCAAGACCTACCTGGCGCAGACCCTCGCGAAGCGGCTCAACGTGCCGTTCGCCGTCGCGGACGCCACCGCCCTGACCGAGGCCGGCTACGTGGGCGAGGACGTCGAGAACATCCTCCTCAAGCTCATCCAGGCCGCCGACTACGACGTCAAGCGCGCCGAGACCGGCATCATCTACATCGACGAGGTCGACAAGATCGCGCGGAAGGCCGAGAACCCCTCGATCACGCGCGACGTCTCCGGCGAGGGCGTCCAGCAGGCGCTCCTCAAGATCCTCGAGGGCACGGTCGCCTCCGTCCCGCCGCAGGGCGGCCGGAAGCACCCGCACCAGGAGTTCATCCAGATCGACACGACGAACGTCCTGTTCATCGTGGCCGGGGCGTTCGCCGGGCTCGAGGAGATCGTGTCCTCGCGCGTCGGCAAGCACGGCATCGGCTTCGGCGCGCAGCTGCACAGCCCGCTCGACCAGCAGGACCTGTACGCCGACGTCCTGCCGGAGGACCTGCACAAGTTCGGGCTCATCCCGGAGTTCATCGGTCGCCTGCCCGTCGTCACGACGGTGTCGAAGCTCGACCAGGCCGCGCTCATGCAGATCCTGACCGAGCCGAAGAACGCCCTCGTCCGGCAGTACCAGCGCATGTTCCAGATCGACGGCGTCGAGCTCGAGTTCGACCAGGGTGCGCTCGAGGCCATCGCGGACCTCGCCGTCCTGCGGCAGACGGGCGCTCGCGGCCTCCGGGCGATCATGGAAGAGGTCCTCGGGCCGATCATGTTCGACATCCCGTCGGACGACGACGTCGCTCGCGTGGTCATCAAGCGGGCCACCGTGCTCGAGAACGCCGCGCCGACGATCGTCCCGCGGTCGCAGCCGAAGCGCGTCGAGAAGTCCGCGTAGCGGCGGCGACGGCAGCGGCGCACCGCCGTCGCCGTCGCCGCCGTCGCGCGGCCTACTCGTGCCCGCGGCCTACTCGAGCCCGCGGCGTCGCAGGAGCGGCCCGACCTCGGCGTCGCGGCCGCGGAAGGCGCGGTACGCCTCGAGCGGGTCCTTCGCCCCGCCGACGCCGAGCAGGAGACGGGCGAACCGCTCGCCGGCCTCGCGCGAGAGCCCGCCGTTGTCGCGGAACCACTCCACGGTGTCGGCGTCGAGCACCTCGCTCCAGATGTAGCCGTAGTACCCGGCGTCGTACCCGCCCGAGAACGTGTGCGCGAAGTACGTCGACGAGTAGCGGGGCGGGACGGCCGGGGCGTCGACGCCGGCGTCGGCCAGGGCCTGCCGTTCGAATGCCTCGACGTCGGTGACCGCGGCCGCTTCGGCAGCGGTGAGCCGGTGCCAGGCCTGGTCGAGCAGTGCAACCGCCAGGTACTCGGTCGTGCCGAAGCCCTCGTTGAACCCCTCCGAGTCGCTGAGCCCGAGGACGAGTTCGGGCGGCATCGGCTCGCCGGTCTCGTGGTGCTTCGCGTAGTTCGCCAACACCGAGGGCCAGGTCACCCACATCTCGTTGACCTGCGACGGGAACTCGACGAAGTCACGCTCGACGTTCGTGCCGGAGAACCGCGGGTAGGTCGTGCGGGCGATCAACCCGTGCAGCGCGTGTCCGAACTCGTGGAACAGCGTCTCCACCTCGTCCTGCGTCAGGAGCGTGGCCGAACCCGCGGCGGGCTTCGGCACGTTGAGGTTGTTCACGACGACGGGGAGCGTGCCGAGCAGGTGCGACTGCTCCACGACGGGGTTCATCCACGCGCCGCCCCGCTTGCCGTCCCGCGTGTGCAGGTCGAGCAGGTACAGCCCCACGGGCTCGTCCTGCTCGTCGGTGACCTCGAACACGCGGACCTCGTCGTTGTAGCCACGGAGGTCGGGTCGTTCGGTGAACCGCAGGCCGTACAGGGCGGTCGCCGCGTGGAAGACGCCGTCGACCAGGACCCGGTCGGCTTCCAGGTAGGGGCGGAGCGTTCCGCTGTCGGCGGCGAACTGCTCACCGCGCAGGACCTCGGTGGCGTACGCCCAGTCCCACGACTCGACCTCGTACCCGACGGTCCGCGACCGCACCGCCCGCTCGTCGCGTGCGTTGGCGGTGGCGGCCGGCACGAGCGACGACAGCAGCCCGGCGACGGCGTCGGGGTCGCCGGCGGTCTCGTCGGCCGTGACGACCGAGGCGTGGTCGCGGAACCCGAGCAGCTCCGCGCGCTCGGCACGGAGGCGCACGATCCGCAGCAGGACGTCGCGGTTGTCGAAGGCGTTGCCGCGGCGTCCGCGGGAGAGCGACGCCTCCATGATCCGCTGTCGGAGCCCGCGGTCGGTGAGCGTGGCGAGCCAGGGGTGCCCGGTGTAGAGCGGCAGGGTGACGAGCCAGCCGTCCAGGCCGCGGTCGGCCGCTGCGGCGGCGGCCGCGGACAGTGCGCCGTCGTCGAGTCCGGCGAGCTCGGACTCGTCGGTGACGTGCACGGCCGCGTCGTTCGTGTCCTCGAGCAGGTTCCGCTCGAAGGTCGTCGTCAACGAGGAGAGCTCCTGGTTGACGGCGGTCAGTCGTTCCTTGCCGGCGTCGTCGAGTCCGGCGCCGGCGAGCGTCATCTCGGTCAGGGTGCGGTCGACGAGGCGTCGGTCCTCGTCCGACAGACCGGCAGTGTCCTCGAGGTCGTCGTGCACGGCCCGCACGCGCGCGTACAGGCGGGCGTCGAGCACGACGGCGTCACGGTGAGCGGCCAGGAGCGGGGACAGTTCGGCCTCGAGGTCGCGGAGCGCGTCGGTCGAGTCGGCCGAGGTGACGGTGGAGAAGACCATCTCGACCCGCTGCAGCAGCTGTCCGGACCGTTCGAGCGCGACGAGGGTGTTCTCGAACGTCGGCGGGTGCGGGTCCGTGGCGATCGCCTCCACCTCGGCGCGGTGCTCGGCCATCCCGGCGTCGAACGCCGGTCGGTAGTGCTCCGTCCGGACGTCGTCGAACGGCGGGAGGGCGTAGGGGAGAGTGCTCGGTTCGTCGAACGGAGTGGCCATCCCCACAACCTATCCACCGACCCGTGTCAGGGCGTGGCGGCGTCGATGAGGACCGCGGCTGCGCGCCGGGCGTGGACGGCAGCGTCGGGGGTGCCGGCGATCGCGGCGGTCGTCTGTGCCCCTTCGGCGAGGAGTGCGAGCTGCGCGGCGAGCTCCTCGGCGCGCTCGACGTCGGAGACGGCCTGCACGGCGAGCTCACTGACGAAGCGCTGGAACGACTCCTTGTGCTCCCGGGCGATGACCGCGATGGCCGGCGAGGTCGCGCCGAGCTCGCCGAACGCGTTGATGAACCCGCATCCGCGGAACGTGTCGTCACCGAACCACGACTCGAGGAAGTCGTAGACGGCGAGCATCTTCGCGCGCGGGCCCTCCGCGGAGTCGACGGCCGCGCGGATGCCCCGCTCCCAGAGCCCGTGCCGCCCGGTCAGGACGGCGGCGACGAGCTGGTCCTTGCCGGGGAACGCGGCGTAGAGCTTCTTCAGCGAGACCCCGGCGGTCGTCCGGATCTCGTCCATGCCGACGGACTGGATGCCGCGCGCGTAGAACAGCGCATCGGCGGTGTCGACGATCCGTGCCGTCGTCTCCGGCTCGACCGTGCTCGTGGCCATGCGCACTCCGTCCGTCCACTGTCCGCCGGCCGGGCCCCGCGCCGGGAACGCTGGTTCTCCACTGTACGCCGCGGACGGTTCCCCCTGGGCTCCGCGTCCCCGTCAGTCTTCCGAACCCGCGTCGTCCGGGTCCGTCACCTGCGCGTGACCGAGCGGGTCGAGGTGGATCGACGTCCCGTCGTCCAGCTCGACCACGGGCTTGCCCTCCAGGAAGGTGAGCGTCCAGCGCCACGTCGACGCGTCGACCGATTGCGCCGCCAGGTCCTCCTCGACGCTGCGGACCGCGACGATCATCGTCTCGGGCAGCCGCGCGGGCGGCTCCGCACCGACGTTCCATCTCGTGCCCAACTGCATGTGTGCCTCCAGTCCGTGGGTGGCGGGGACGCAGGACGCCCCGCCCGTGTCTCCACGGTAACGGGGCGTCCTCGGTGTCCGGGTCGCGGCCCGGGTGCTCCGACTAGGCCGAGGGCTGCTCGGCCAGCTCGATCTCGGTGACCGCGAACTCGTCGCCGTCCACGAAGGCGAGGTCCTGGATGCGGCCGACGGCCGCCAGGTCCACGGCCGCGCGCTCCACCAGTTCGCGGAGGTCCGCGGGCGCCTGCACGACGGCCCGGGTGACGGGCGTCTTCTGGGACGCCTTCGCGGCCGTCTTCGCACCGCGGATGCCGATGAGCGCCTGCCCGACGGCGGCGAGCAGCCCGGTCTCGGCCTGGTCGACCGGCAGGTCGGCCCGCGTCGGCCAGGAGGCCCGGTGCACGCTGGTCTCGTGGGTCCAGGCCCAGACCTCCTCCGTCGCGTACGGGAGGAACGGGGCGAGCAGACGGAGCAGGACGTCGATCGCGCCCCGGAGCGCGAGCACCGCGCTCGCCTGGGTCTCGTGGGTCGCGTCCGCAGCGGTGCCGTAGGCACGCTCCTTGACGAGCTCGAGGTAGTCGTCGCAGAAGGTCCAGAAGAACCGCTCGGTGATCTCGAGCGCACGGGCGTGGTCGTACGCCTCGAACGCGGCCGTCGCCTGGTCGACGACGGTGCCGAGCGCGGCGAGCATGTCGACGTCGAGCGCCTCCGTCACCCGGTGGGCGCCGGTGGGCAGCTCGAAGCCGTAGACGAACTTCGCCGCGTTGAGGACCTTGATCGCGAGACGACGGCCGACCTTGATCTGCTTCGGGTTCTGCGGGTCGAAGGCGGCATCGGTCCCGAGCTTCGACGAGGCCGCCCAGTACCGGACCGCGTCCGCCCCGTGCTGCTCGAGGATCGACAGCGGCGTGACGACGTTGCCCTTCGACTTCGACATCTTCTTGCGGTCGGGGTCGACGATGAAGCCGGAGACCGAGGCGTTCGTCCACGGAACCACGTCGGCCTCGAGCTGGCTGCGGAGCACGGTCGTGAACAGCCAGGTCCGGATGATGTCCTGCGCCTGCGGGCGGACGTCGTACGGGTACACCAGGCCGTAGAGCTCGGGGTCGGTCTCCCACTTGCCGGCGAGCTGCGGGGTGAGGGACGAGGTCGCCCAGGTGTCCATCACGTCGAGTTCGCCCTGGAAGCCGCCGACGACACCGCGCTGCGACTCGTCGTACCCGGGAGCCGGGTCGGACGAGGGGTCCACGGGCAGCTGCGCCTCGGTCGGGACGATCGGCTGGTCGAAGACCGGGTTGCCGTCGGCGTCGAGCGGGTACCAGACCGGGATCGGCACGCCGAAGAAGCGCTGGCGCGAGATGAGCCAGTCGCCGGACAGGCCACCGACCCAGTTCTCGTACCGGACCTTCATGAAGTCGGGGTGGAACGCGATCTGGTCCCCCCGCTCGAGCAGGGTCGCCTTGAGCTGCTCGTCGCGGGCCCCGTTGACGATGTACCACTGGCGGGTGGAGACGATCTCGAGCGGCTTGTCGCCCTTCTCGAAGAACTTGACCGGGTGGTTGATCGTCTTCACGTCGCCGACGAGCTCGCCGGACGCGGTGAGGGCGTCCACGACGACCTTCTTGGCGGAGAACACCGTCTTGCCGGCCATCTCGGCGTAGAGCGCGCGGCCCTCGGCGGACTCGATCCACGCCGGCTCCTCCGAGCGGATGCGGCCGTCGAACCCGATCACGGAGCGGTTCGGCAGCTGCAGCTCGCGCCACCACACGACGTCCGTGGTGTCACCGAACGTGCAGATCATCGCGATGCCGGCGCCCTTGTCCTTCTGCGCGAGGTGGTGTGCGAGCACCGGGACCTCGACGTCGAACAGGGGGGAGCGGACGGTCGTGCCGAACAGGTCCTGGAAGCGCTCGTCGTCCGGGTGCGCGACGAGGGCGACACAGGCGGGCAGGAGCTCGGGGCGGGTGGTCTGGATGACGACGTCACCGCTGCCGTCGGACTTGTGGAAGGCGAGGCCGTGGTACGCGCCCGGCATCTCCTTGTCCTCGAGCTCCGCCTGGGCGACCGCGGTGCGGAACGTCACGTCCCACAGGGTCGGGGCGTCGGCCTGGTAGGCCTCGCCGCGCTCGAGGTTGCGGAGGAAGGCGCGCTGGGCGCTCGCGCGCGAGGTCGCGTCGATCGTGCGGTACGACTGCGTCCAGTCGACCGAGAGCCCGAGGGTGCGGAAGAGCTCCTCGAACTGCTGCTCGTCCTGGACGGTCAGCTGGTCGCAGAGCTCGATGAAGTTGCGACGCGAGATCGGCAGCTGGTCGGCGGCCTTGCTCGACTTGCCGTCGCCGCCCTCGAACGGCGGCGTGAAGTCGGGGTCGTAGGGGAGCGACGGGTCGCACCGGACGCCGTAGTAGTTCTGCACGCGACGCTCGGTGGGGAGCCCGTTGTCGTCCCAGCCCATCGGGTAGAACACGTGCTTGCCGCGCATGCGCTCGTACCGGGCCTTGAGGTCGGTGTGCGTGTACGAGAACACGTGCCCGATGTGCAGCGAACCCGAAGCGGTCGGCGGCGGGGTGTCGATCGAGTAGACGGCGGACCGGTCACCGGCGGCGGCGCGGTCGAACCGGTAGGTGCCGTCCTGCTCCCACTGCGGTCCCCAGACCTGCTCGAGTCCGTCCACCGATGGCTTGTCGGGCATGGGCTTGGTCATGGCTGCGCCTTCCGTTCGTATGTGCGGCACCGAGTCCGTGATGAGGTGCCTGAGTGTCCCCGCGCTCGACAGGGTCCCTCCAGCGTAGTGGTCGCCCCGTCCCCACGAGCCCGACTGGTAGGCTTCCGGGGTTTGTCCGGCGAGCGCGGCTCGCAGGTCGCCAGTGTCGCCGCCTCGTCGGACGCCCGAAGGACGCACAGCACACCGGAGGAACGACTTGCCAGCGAACGACACACCGACGCAGCCGCACGGGGACCGCCCGTTGCGGACGAAGGGCGCCGCCAAGCGCGCCCGGCGGAAGCTCACCGAGGACGACGTCACCGTCGTCGAGGAGTCGCTGCTCAAGCGTGCCGTCGCCGCGGCGGCGCTCGGCAACGCGATGGAGTGGTTCGACTTCGGCATCTTCGCCTACCTGACCGTCACCATCTCGAAGGTGTTCCTGCCGGCGGGCGACCCGACCTCGAACCTGGTCGCCACGTTCGGCTTCTTCGCCGCCGCGTTCATCGTCCGCCCGATCGGTGGCGCGGTGTTCGGTCCGATCGGCGACAAGATCGGCCGGCAGAAGGTCCTCGCGCTGACGATGATCCTGATGGCGGCGGGCACGCTGATGATCGGCCTGATCCCGTCCTACGACACGATCGGCTTCTGGGCGCCGGTGCTGCTGCTCGTCGCGCGGTTCGTGCAGGGCTTCTCGACGGGTGGTGAGTACGGCGGTGCCGCGACGTTCATCGCGGAGTACTCGCCCGACAAGCGCCGCGGTTTCATGGGCTCGTGGCTCGAGTTCGGCACGCTCGCCGGCTACGTGCTCGGCGCCTCGATCGTCACGGTCCTGCAGTACGCGATGCCCGAGGACGCCCTGCTGAGCTGGGGCTGGCGCATCCCGTTCATCGTGGCCGGCCCGCTCGGCCTCATCGGGCTGTACCTGCGGCTCAAGCTGGAGGAGACCCCGGCGTTCCAGAAGCAGCAGGAGCAGGCTGCCGAGCGCGAGTCGCAGAAGACCCCGTTCCTCAAGCTCTTCGCCGAGAACTGGCGCTCGCTCATCGTCTGCATCGGCCTCGTCCTGGTCTTCAACGTGACCGACTACATGCTCCTGTCGTACATGCCGACCTACCTCGAGACGAACCTCGGGCAGAACGCCACGTTCGGCCTCATCCTCATCGTCATCGTGATGATCCTCATGATGGTCGTCATCACGTTCAGCGGACGGCTGTCGGACCGGTTCGGTCGTCGCCCCGTGCTCGCCGCGGGATGCATCGGGTTCATCTTGCTGTCCTGGCCGGCGCTGAAGCTCGTGCAGACCGGCACCGGCCCCGGCGTCTTCGCCGGCCTGCTCATCCTCGGTCTGGTGCTCGTGACGTTCACGTCGACCATGCCGTCGACGCTCCCGGCGCTGTTCCCGACGATCATCCGCTACGGCGCGCTGGCCATCGCGTTCAACGTGTCGGTCTCCCTCTTCGGTGGCACGACGCCGCTGGCGACGCAGGCGCTCATCGCCGGGGCGAAGGACGCCGGTTTCGGCTGGGCCGAGGACATCCCGGCCTTCTACCTCATGCTCGCCGCCCTGATCGGGCTGGTCGCCGTGTACTTCACGAAGGAGACCGCGAGCTCACCGCTCATGGGCTCCGGCCCGACGGTCGCGCACGAGGACGAGGTCGCCGACGTCATCGCGGAGTACGACGACCCGACCTCGGAGCTCGCGCAGTCCGACTGGGCGAAGGACTTCTCGACGAGCCAGTTCCCGGTCGTCCCTGAGGACGGCAGCGCCCCGGGATCGCGCGAGGAGCAGGCACCCGCCGGTTCCTGACCCGCCGACCACCCGGCCGGGAGGCCCGTCTTGCGTCCGCAGGGCGGGCCTCCCTCGCGGATCGTCCTCTGCCCCTGACGAGTCGGGGCGGTCCCGGCCGCTCCGGGAGCCCGGGTCAGGCGGGCTCGGTCGGGCCGGCGGTGAGCCGTTCGGCGGCACGAACGAGTCGCACGGTGACCGGATGCGTGGGCTGCTCGAGGAGCACGCCGGCGGGACCGGACTCGACGACGGCGCCCTCGTGCACGACGAGCACGTCGTCGGCCAGCCGCCGGACGGCCCGGAGGTCGTGCGACACGAACACCATCGCGACACCGGTCTCGTCCCGGAGCCGTTCGAGCAGTGTCAGCACGGCGTCCTGCACGGTCGCGTCGAGGGCGGTGACGGGCTCGTCGAGCACCATCACCTCGGGCTCGGTCGCGAGGGCCCGGGCGATCGCGAGCCGCTGCCGCTGCCCGCCGGACAGGGTGCGGGGGGAGCGACGCCGGAGCGCGGGGTCGAGCCCGACCTGCCGGAGCGCCGTCGCCACCCGGTCGCCGAGGGGTCCGGTCGCGCGCCGAGCCCGGCCGCCGGTGAGCGCGTCCGCGAGGACCCGGTCGACGTCCCACCGTTCGTCGAACGTCGCGCCGGGGTCCTGTACGACCGCGGCGATCCGCGGGCGACGATGGCGACGGTCCCGTTCGGGCAGCGGCGCCCAGGGCTCGCCGCCGAGGGCGACCGTGCCGTCGTCGGGGGTCTCGAGCCCGAGGAGCATCCGCGCCACGGTCGTCTTGCCGGAACCCGAGGCCCCGACGATGCCGAGCACCCGACCACGGTCGACCCGGAGCGACACCTCGCGGACCGCCGGGACCCCGGCGTAGGTCCGGCGGAGTGCATGCGCCGCGAGCACGGGGGTCTCGACGGGACGGCCGGCAGCTGCGGCATCGGCGATCACGACGCCTGCGGCCCCGACGTCGGCACCGCGGACGCCGGCGATCGGACCGCCGCGCAGGGGGCCGTCAGCCGTCCGCGCCGCCCGGACGAGTGCCCGCGTCGCCTCGTGCCGGGGTGATCCGAGCACGTCCGCGGTCCGCCCGTCCTCGACGACCCGTCCGCCGTGCATCACGACGACCCGGTCGGCCCACCCCGCGACGAGCCCGAGGTCGTGCGTCACGACGAGCACCCCGGTGCCGTGCAGCTGCGCCGCGCGGAGCTGCTCCATCACGGTGAGGGCGATGCCGGCGTCGAGCGCGGTCGTCGGCTCGTCGGCGACGAGCAGCCCGGGGTCCGCGATCGTGGCCGCGGCGATGAGCGCCCGCTGCCGCATCCCGCCGGACAGTGTCCCGGCTGTGCGCCCCTCCGTGGCGAGCGCGGGGTCGAGTCCGACCGCCTCGAGCGCCGCTCCCACGGCGTCGACACGCTCGCGAGCGGTCAGGTCGGTGTGCAGCCGGAGTGCGTCGGCCACCTCCCGCCCGACGGGACGGAGCGGGTCCAGGGCGCCGAGGGCCTCCTGGCCGACGTAGCCGACGAGGCGTCCCCGGACGTCGCGCCACCGCCGATCGGACAACGCGCGGACATCGCGCCCGGCGAGCACGAGCCGGCGGGCGCCGATGCGGACGCCGTCCGCGGAGAGCCCGAGCGCAGCCCGGACGGTGACCGACTTGCCGGAACCGGAGGCGCCGACCAGGGCGACCAGCTCACCCGGGGCGACGTGGAGGTCGACGTCCTCGACGAGCGTCGTCGTCCCGACGGTGGCAGCGAGCCCCGCGACGTCGAGGACGGGCTCGGCGGTCCCGGCGCTGCTCACCGAGCATCCCCACGTCGGCGGAGCGCCCGACCGAGCACCGTCACCGCTGTCGCGAGGACGACGATCGCGAGGCCCGGGAACGTGCTCATCCACGGGGCCGTCTGCAGGTAGGTGCGGCCGTCGGCGAGCATGGCGCCCCACTCCGGCGCGGGTGGCGGTGTCCCGACGCCGAGGTAGCTCAGGGCCGATGCCCACACCACCGCCTGACCGATGCCGAGCGTGCCGACGGCGACGATCGGCCAGAGGGCGGCGGGCAGCACGTGGCGGAACACGATCGCGGCGGGGGAGCGGCCGAGGAGCACGGCGGTCTCGACCACCTGCGACGCCCGCGCGGTCCGGACCAGCCCCCGCACGATCCGGGCGTACCCCGGCGCGGTCGCGAACCCGACGGCGAGCATGGCCGGCACCGGACCCGGGCCGGTCACCGCGATGACGACGAGCGCGACGAGCAGCAGCGGCAGCGCGAAGGCGACCTCGGTCACCCGACCGACGACCGCGTCGACCACCCGTCCACCGAGCCCGGCCAGGACGCCGAGCAGCACGCCGGTCACGCCGCCGACGAGCGTGGCGACGACGCCGACCAGCAGCGACGCCCGGGTCCCGGCGACCACCCGCGCCAGGACGTCCCGGCCCGACTCGTCGGTGCCGAACGGACGACCCGGGCCTGGTGGCAAGAGAGCCTCGGCCGGGGAGACCGCCAGCGGGTGCGCGCCGCCGAGCAGCGCCGGCCACAGGGCGGCGATCACCGCGACCGCCACCACGGCGGCCGCGATGGTGCCTGCCGGCCCGAGCGTCCCCCCACGGAATCGCTCGGACCGGCGTCCGGCGCGTGCGCCGGACGTCTCGGACGGCCTGGTCGGCGTGCCGCCGGACCTGCCGTCGGGGTCGGTGCCGGGTCCGGGAGCGACCGGCTCGGTGCCGGACGGGAGGCCCGGGTCGAGGATGCCGCTCACCGTGCCTCCGCCTGGTCCGGCGTCCCGGATCCGTCTGTCCCGCCGCCCGTGACCGGCGCCGCCACGGTCGGTGCCAGGACGACCTCCGGTGGCCGACGCCGCTGACCACGGCGGGCGCCGGCCGACGGGCCGCCCCGCTCATCGGCGGGCTGGCCGCCACGCGGGTCGACCGCGCGCTCGACGAGGTCGGCCACGGCGAGCACGACGACGTACGCCGCCGCCGACACGAGCGCGATCCCCGCGACGAGGGGCATGTCCCGCTGCGTCACCGCGGTCACGAGCGCCCGGCCGATCCCGGGGAGCGCGAACACCGACTCGACGACGACGGCCCCGGACACGAGCGACCCGAAGGCCCAGGCGGACAGGGCGATCCCGGGGAGTGCGGCGTGCCGGAGCAGATGGCGACCGAACAGACCGGCGCGGGACTCCCCACGACCCCTTGCGGCCAGCGCGAAGGCGGACCGTTGCGCGTCCACCACGCCGTCGCGGATCGTCTCGGCCAGGTACCCGGCGACCGGCACCGCGACGACGAGCACGGGCAGGACCCAGCCGCGCAGCGTGCCGTCGCTCACGGCGGGCACCCACCCCAGGGAGCTGGCGAACACCACGATGAGCACGCTGCCGAGCCAGAAGTGCGGCATCACGCTGGCGGTGACGGCCAGGCCGGTGGTCAGCAGCGCCGCTGTCCGGCCTCGTTGCGTCGACCACCACGCGGCCACGACCGCCAGCAGCCAGGCGACCCCGAGCCCGGCGACCGCGAGGGTCAGCGTCACGGGCAACTCCTGCGCGAGGAGCGTCGACACCGGCGTCCGGAAGGCGTACGAGTCCCCGAGCTGCCCCGTCGCCAGACGACTGAGGAACACCAGGTACTGCACGAGGACGGGCTGGTCGAGCCCGTACTCGGACCGCACCTGGGCCACCGCCTCGGCCGACGCCTGGGACCCCGGCCCGCCGAGGATCGCGAGGGCGGGATCACCCGGGATGAGACGGATCGCGACGAACACGATCGTGGCGACGGCCCAGAGCACCCCGATGCCGCCGAGGACGCGGCGCACCGTCCAGCGCACCCAGCCCGCACGGACGGGCTGGCGTGCCGGACGGGCACCGGACCTCTCCCCACCGGCACGGCCCGTCGGCCGCTGGCGCGTCCGCCGGGAACCGGCGGCGCGGGCCCAGATGCGACGCAAGGGGATCAGCGCGCGATCCACGCCGTGCCGAACCACGGCGTCGAGACCGACGTGGTCGAGATGCCGTGGACGGCCGAGCGGTACAGGAAGTGGTTCTGCTGGTCGTAGAGCGGCAGGACCGTCCGGCTCTCGAGGATCGTCCGCTGTGCCTGCTCGACCAGGTCCGCTCGCTCGTTCGCGTCCGAGGTCTGCGACGCCTTCTCGAGCAGTTCGTCGAGGGCCGGGTCGTCGAGCTGCGCGAGGTTCGCGAAGTAGCCCGACGGTGCCGGGGTGATCGAGGCGGAGTCGTACAGGATGCGGAGGACGTCCGGGCCGACCTTCGTGTACGGGGCGCTGACGACGTCGTACTGGTTCTCCGCGAGTGCCGCGTACCAGCTCGACAGGTCGAGTTCCTGCAGCCGGACCTCGATGCCGACCTCGGCCTCGGACGCCTGGATCTGCTGGAACAGGCTGCGCTCGGCGGGGACGGACTGGTTCGTCGACACCGGGAACGTGACGGTCAGGGTCTTCCCGTCCTTCTCGCGGACGCCGTCGCTGTTGGTCTTCCAGCCGGCCTCGTCGAGCAGACGCTTCGCCTCGGCCGGGTCGTACGCGAACAACGACTCGTCCGAGTACGACGTCGGCTCGACGCTCGACAGCACGGAGTACGAGCGCTTCGCGGTGCCGAGGAAGAGCGACCGCAGGCCCGGGTCGATCTCGGCCGCTGCGATGAACGCCTCGCGGACGGACTCGTCGCGGAAGACGCCGTGGCCCGAGTTCAACTCGAGGCGGTTCGACGCACCCGGGCGGGGAGCGTCGAGGTCGCGGATGCTGCCCTTCGCCGAGGCTGCCTTGAGCTGGTCGGGCTGGGCGTTGTCGATGACGTCGACCTGGCCGGACTGCAGGGCCGCGTACCGCGAGGTCGAGTCGGGCAGGAACCGCCAGGTGAGTCCGTCCAGGCGCGGCTCGGTGGACGACCCGGCGAGCGGCGTGTACGCCGTGTTCCGTTCGAGCGTGACGCGGTCGCCGTGCTTCCACCCGGTGACCGCGAAGGGGCCGGTGCCGACAGGGGACTCGCAGTTCGTCGCCTGCTTCCGCTGGAGTGCCTTCGGGGACTCCATACCGACCCACGGCTGCGAGAACGACTCGAGCAGTGCGGCGTCGGGACGGCTGAGGGACAGCGTCACCGTGTGGTCGTCGGTGGCGGTCGCCTTCTCGATCGACTGCAGGGCGAGGTACCCGGTGCTCGAGGCCGTGGCCGGGTCCTGCACGTGCTCGATGTTCGCGACCACGGCCGCGGCGTCGAAGGGGGTGCCGTCGGTGAAGGTGACGTCGTCGCGGAGCGTGAACGTGAGGACCTTCCCGTCGTCGCTCGTCGTCCACTTCTCGGCGAGCTCGGGCGTCGGCCGCCCGTCGTCGTCGAGCCCGACCAGTTCCTCGATGTACTGCGTCGCCAGCAGCGCCTGCGGGTAGTTGCCGCCGACGTGCGGGTCCAGGCAGGTCGGCTCGGCGTCGCCGGAGGCGTAGGTGAGCGTGCCGCCGCTGACGGGCGTGCTGCTGTCCCCGGCGGCACCGGCGCCGGAGCACGCGGTGACGGCCAGGAGGATCGTGGCCGCGCCGGCGACGCCGGTCACGATGCGCCGCAGCGCCGGGCTTTTCTGTACTGGGTCCAAGATCATGGCTGGCCGAGTCTAGCGCTTTACTGGAGGCATGGACGAACCGATCCGCCGCGGTGGGCGACCGCGCCGCTCGAGCGCCGAGGTGCTCGCGGACGCCGCCGCCGAGCTCTTCCTGGAGCAGGGCTACGGACGGACCACGGTGGACCAGATCGCCGCCCGTGCCGGGGTGAGTCGGGCCACCTTCTTCAACTACTTCACCGCCAAGTCCGACGTCATGTGGCTCGACCTCGACGCAGCGGTCGCCGACCTGCCGCGGCACCTGGCGTCCTCGACCGAGTCGAGCGCCGTCCGTGCCGTCGAGGAGGCCCTGCTCGCCGCCGCCCGGGCGCACGACCCGGAGCGCGTGCCCTGGGCGATCGCGCAGGCCGAGGTGATGGACGTCGGCGACGGACTCGTCGCGAGCGTCGCCACCCGGGTGACCGCGCAGCACCAGGCGGTCGCGTCCTTCGTCGCCGGTCGGACCGGGGAGCACGCGGGGTCGCTCTGGCCGCAGACCGTGGCGGGCGCGATGCTCGGTGCCGCCGCCGCGGCGTTCGGGGTGTGGGTGCGGGACGGCGTCGCGCGACGGCCGCTCGTCGAGTACGTCGGCGCCGCGCTGACGCCCGTGGTCGCGGGGCTCGACGCGCGCTGACGGCGCCGGTCTGGCCGCACCGGTCCGCTGTCGCCGGTCCGGCCGTGCCGGAACGAGGTGCCGGTCCGGCACGGCCGGGTCGAGGCCGCAGACGGCAGACGGCAGACGGCAGGCGGTAGGCGGTAGGCCGACCCTGGCCGGGCCGGGCCGGGCCGGAGCACCGGTCTGCCCGCCCCGGTCCGCTGGTAGGTTCGGGATGCGCCGTCCGAGGGGGACGGCCACCGACATCAGGGGGACCCGTGTCCGACACAGCCGATCAGCAGCCGTCGTCGTCCGGACCGGGTCCGGATCCGGACCACACCGGAGGGCCGGACGGTCTGTCGGACCGTGGGCAGGGCCTCCCGGCCGACCAGGGCCAGGTGCCCCCGGCACCGCAGTGGACCGGCGGACGGGACGCGCGCACCGGGGCTCCGCAGGATCCGGCGCCCCCGGCGCCGCAGGTGCCCGGGCAGCAGCAGTACCCCGGCGGCCCGCAGCAGGTCCCCGGGCAGCAGTACCCGGCCGGCCCGCAGCAGGTCCCCGGGCAGCAGTACCCGGGCGGCCCGCAGCAGCCCTGGCAGGGTCCGGGCGCTCCGGTCGCGCAGCCCGGCGGCGCCGCCGCGTTCGGGACCCAGCCCCCGCAGCAGTCCCGGGGTCGCCGAGCGCTCGTCACCATCGCGGGCATCCTGGCGTTCGTCATCGCCGCCGCGCTGGTCCGCTGGGGCTTCGCCTCGTTCGGTGGTCCGTCCAAGCAGGAGCTCGTCGACGAGGGTGTCGCGAAGATCTCCGAGCAGACCGCGTTCCCGCGGCAGGTCGACGAGATCACGACCTGGACCGGGGTCGAGGCCGAGGACGAGGCCATCCACTACCGCTACCGGGTGGACGCCGACCCGGCCGCCGTCTCCGAGCGCACGATCCGTGACTCGGTGCTGTCGAACCTCTGCTCGACGGACGCGACCCGCGACATCCTCGAGGAGGACATCGCGATGCGGTACTCCTACGTCTTCACCGGCTCTGACCAGACCGTCGACCTGGAGTTCACGAACGACGACTGCTGACCGTCCCGGGGGTCAGGCGCGGAGCGTGCCGGCGCCGCCGGACGCCACGTCCTCGACCGTGCCGTCCCGGACCACGTCCGGGATGTCGTCGCTCGTCGGCCGCAGGACCGGGGCGCCCGGCACGGACAGCGTGAGCACCGCCTCCTCGACGTACTGGCTCTGCTCCAGCGAGTCCTCGATCCGGCGGAGCCGAGCGGCCACGTGCTCCTCGGTGTCGTTGCCGACGAGGTCGACCGCGGCGACGAGGTAGACGCGGGACGGTCCGACGAACTCGAGGTGCAGGTAGCTCACGCTCTCCACCTGCTCCCGGGCGAGCAGCTCGACGAGCACGGCGTTCTCGAGCTCCGGGGACGTGCTCTCCCCGAGCAGGAACCGGCGGTTGCGGTCGATGAGGACGATCGCGACCACCCCGAGCAGCAGCCCGACGGCGATGGACCCGATCGCGTCGAACACGGCGAGCCCGGTGACCTGGTGCAGGAAGACCCCGAGGAACGCGATGACCAGGCCGACCAGGGCGGCGGCGTCCTCGGCGAACACGGCCCGGAGCGTCGGGTTCGAGGACTGCAGCACGTGGCGGAGGACCGGGACCCGTCGCTTCGTCGCGGCGCCGCGGGCCTGCCGGAACGCCTGCAGGAAGCTCGTGCCCTCGAGACAGAACGACACCGCGAGCACGATGTAGTTGAGGGTGACGTCCTCGGCCGGGCCGGTGTCCCCGAGCTCGCCGATGCCGTGCGTGATGGAGACGATCGCGCCCGCGGTGAAGAGCCCGAACGCGGCGAACATCGACCAGATGTACGTCTCACGGCCGTACCCGAGCGGGTGTCTCGCGTCGCGCTTCCGGGCACCCCGCCGTTCCGCGACGAGCAGGAAGACCTCGTTGCCGGTGTCCGCCCACGAGTGCGCGGCTTCGGCGACCATCGACGCCGAGCCCGACACGAGGGCGGCGACCGACTTCGCGATCGCGACGAGCAGGTTCGCCCCGAAGGCGATGAGGACGGTGAGCAGCGACTCGGGCTTCTGCTGCGAGGACGAGGCGTCCGGAGCGGTCTCCGGGGCCTCGGGGGACGACGACGAGGGCATCGCTCCAGCATGCTCCCGTCCGGTAGAGTCGGTCCCACAGGCATCGATCCGGCCATCACCGGGGAGCCTCCCGGAAGAACACGGCACCGACGGGGTCGTCACTAGAACCGGGCGGGTTCGGGACCGACACCACCCCGACGCAGAGTGGTCACGAGCAGGCGTTGCGCGCCGGTCCGTGGCAAGCGAGGTGGTACCGCGGAGCGCAGGCTCCGTCCTCGTGGTCCAGTTCCACCGACCTCCAGGAGCCTCCCGTGCGGTACCCGCTGAACTCCGAACCCGACGGCGTGACCCCGTCCCCGTCCTTCCCCTCGGTCGAGGACGGCATCCTCGCCTTCTGGAAGGGCGACGACACCTTCCGTGCCTCCATCGCCCAGCGCGAGGGCTGCGACGAGTGGACCTTCTACGACGGCCCGCCGTTCGCCAACGGCCTGCCGCACTACGGCCACCTGCTGACCGGGTACGCGAAGGACGTCTTCCCGCGCTACCAGACCATGCGTGGCAAGCAGGTGCACCGCCGCTTCGGGTGGGACACCCACGGTCTGCCCGCCGAGCTCGAGGCGATGCGGCAGCTCGGCATCACCGAGAAGCACGAGATCGACGCCATGGGCATCGACGTCTTCAACGCAGCCGCCAAGCAGTCCGTCCTGCAGTACACCGACGAGTGGCAGCAGTACGTCACCCGCCAGGCGCGCTGGGTCGACTTCGAGGACGACTACAAGACGCTCGACGTCACGTACATGGAGAGCGTCCTCTGGGCATGGAAGACGCTGTGGGACAAGGGCCTGGCGTACGAGGGCTTCCGGGTCCTGCCGTACTGCTGGAACGACCAGACCCCGCTGTCGAACCACGAGCTCCGCATGGACGACGACGTCTACAAGATGCGTCAGGACCAGTCCGTCACGGTCGCGTTCCCGCTGACCGGTGCGCGTGCGGAGGAGCTCGGGCTGACCGGCGTCCGCGCCCTCGCCTGGACGACCACCCCCTGGACGCTGCCGACCAACGCTGCGCTCGCGGTCGGTCCGGCGATCGCGTACGCGGTCCTGCCGGCCGGGCCGGGAGGCGCGGCTGACGGTGGCGCCGCCGGTTCCGCGACGTACCTGCTCGCGTCCGACACGGTCGCCGCGCACGCGAAGGACCTCGGCTACGCCTCGGTTGAGGAGGCCGTCGACGCCGTCACCCGGACGATCGAGGGCCGGGAGCTCGACGGCGTGACCTACGAGCGCCTGTTCGACTTCCTGTCGGAGACCGAGGGCATGGAGAACGGCTGGAAGGTCCTCGTCGCCGAGTACGTCGAGACGGGCGAGGGCACCGGCATCGTGCACCAGGCCCCGGCCTACGGTGCCGACGACCAGGAGGTCTGCGCGGCCGCGGGCATCCCCGTGGTGCTCTCCCTCGACGAGGGCGGCCTGTTCACGTCGCAGTTCGGCGAGGTCGCCGGGATGCTCTGGTCCGACGCGAACAAGCCGCTGACGAAGGCCGTCCGTGACGCCGGCCGGCTCCTCCGCCAGGCGTCGTACGAGCACAGCTACCCGCACTGCTGGCGCTGCCGCAAGCCCCTCATCTACAAGGCCGTCTCGTCGTGGTTCGTCCGCGTCACCGAGTTCCGTGACCGCATGGGCGAGCTCAACCAGGACATCACCTGGGTGCCGGACAACGTGAAGGACGGCCAGTTCGGCAAGTGGGTCGGCAACGCCATCGACTGGTCGGTCTCCCGCAACCGCTACTTCGGTACGCCCATCCCGGTGTGGGTCTCCGACGACCCGGAGTACCCGCGTCAGGACGTCTACGGCTCGCTCGAGGAGATCGAGCGTGACTTCGGTCGCCTGCCCCGGAACGCCGAGGGCGAGGTCGACCTGCACCGGCCGTTCATCGACGAGCTGACCCGACCGAACCCGGACGACCCTACCGGGAAGTCGACCATGCGCCGGATCACCGACGTGTTCGACGTCTGGTTCGACTCCGGCTCGATGCCGTACGCGCAGGTGCACTACCCGTTCGAGAACCGGGAGTGGTTCGACACCCACAGCCCGGCGGACTTCATCGTGGAGTACATCGGGCAGACCCGCGGCTGGTTCTACGTCATGCACGCGCTGTCGACCGCGCTGTTCGACCGTCCGGCGTTCACGAACGTGATCAGTCACGGCATCGTGCTCGGCTCCGACGGGCAGAAGATGTCGAAGAGCCTGCGGAACTACCCGGACGTGTCCGAGGTGTTCCACCGCGACGGCGCCGACGCGATGCGCTGGTTCCTCATGTCGTCGTCGGTGATCCGCGGCGGCAACCTCGTCGTCACCGAGGAGGGCATCCGACAGGGCGTCCGCGAGTTCCTCCTGCCGCTGTGGTCGACGTACTACTTCTTCACCCTCTACGCCAACGCGTCGGGGGAATCGGGGTACCAGGCGAGCCGCAGCACCGCGAGCACCGACGTGCTCGACCGGTACCTGCTCGCGAAGACCCGTGTGCTCGTCGCCGACGTCACGACGCACCTCGACGCGCTCGACACCCCGCTGGCCGCGCAGGCGATCCGCGACTTCGCCGACGTGCTCACCAACTGGTACGTCCGGCGGTCGCGGGACAAGTTCTGGGCCGGCGCGGAGACCTCCGCGGAGGCCCGTGCCGCGTTCGACACGCTGTTCACGGTCCTCGAGACGCTCGCCCGGGTGGCGGCGCCGCTGGCACCGCTCGTGACCGAGGAGGTCTGGAAGGGCCTGACCGGTGACCGCAGCGTGCACCTGACCGACTGGCCGTCGCCCGACGAGTTCCCCGCCGACGACGCCCTGGTCACGGCCATGGACCGCGTGCGGGACGTCGCGTCGAAGGGCCTCGCGCTCCGCAAGGCGACCGGCAAGCGCGTCCGTCTGCCCCTCGCCACGCTGACGCTCGTCGTGCCGGACACCGCGGCCGTCGAGCCGTTCGCGGACATCCTCCGCGACGAGCTCAACGTCAAGCGCGTCGTGCTCGAGCAGCAGGCCGAGGAGTCCCTGGCGCAGTACGGCATCGAGCGGAAGCTCACCGTCAACGCCCGCGCTGCCGGCCCCCGCATCGGCAAGGCCGTGCAGCAGGTCATCCCGGCCGCCAAACGGGGCGACTGGACCGCGACCGAGACCGGCGTGACCGTCGGCGGCATCGACCTCGTCGAGGGCGAGTTCACGCTCGACCTCACCGTGGCCGACACGTCCAAGGCCGTGGCGTTCCTCGACGGCGGCGGGTTCGTTGTCCTCGACACCGTCACCACGCCGGAGCTCGAAGCCGAGGGCATCGCCCGCGACGTCGTCCGTGCCGTGCAGCAGGCCCGACGCGACGCCGGTCTCGACGTCGGTGACCGCATCGTCCTGACGCTCCGTGCGGACGAGACGGCAGCAGCCGCGATCGGCGTGCACGAGACGCTCATCGCGAACGAGACCCTCGCCGGCGGAGTACAGGTCGTGCCCACGACGTTCGGTCAGGACGAGGACACCGTCGCGGTCGGCGACGGAGCGAAGGTGACCGTGGAGGTCCAGCGCGCATGAGCGACAGCAACGAGTACGAGATCCCCGCGGAGGACGCAGACGGGATCGAGATCCCCGTCGGTCCGGCGGGCGACACCGCTCCCGGCGAGGAACTGCCGTACGGCGGGGACGACGACGAGGTCCGGCGGGTCGAAGCGGCGCTCATGGCCCGGATCGGGGAGCAGGCACCCGAACGGCGTCTGACCGCGACCCGTCGTGCCGTCGAGCTCCTGGGCGACCCGCACCTGGCGTACCCGGTCATCCACATCACCGGGACGAACGGCAAGACGTCGACCGCCCGGATGACCGAGAGCATCGTCCGCGCCCACGGGCTCCGCACCGGACTCATGACGAGCCCGCACCTGGTGTCGATCCGGGAGCGCATCGTCATCGACGGCGAGCCCATCGAGCCGAGCCGGTTCGTCGAGAACTGGGACGACATCACCCCGATCCTCGAGATGACCGACTCCGAGCTCACCGCGAAGGGTGAGCAGCCGCTGACGTTCTTCGAGGCGCTGACCGTGCTGGCGCTCGCGTGCTTCGCCGAGGCACCCGTCGACGTGGCCGTGATCGAGGTCGGCATGGGCGGCGAGTGGGACTCCACCAACGTCGTGCAGAGCCAGGTGCAGGTGTTCACCCCGATCGCCATCGACCACGCAAAGCAGCTCGGCAGCACCGTCGCCGAGATCGCCCGGACGAAGTCGGGCATCGTCAAGCCGTCCTCGTCCGTGGTCACGAGCGCGCAGACGCCCGAGGCCCTCGCGGAGCTCGAGCGCGCGGCCGAACTCACCGAGTCGGCCCTCGCGGTGGAGGGGTCGGCGTTCCGGGTCACGAGCGACACCCCGGCCGTCGGCGGGCAGCTCGTCAGCGTGCAGGGCATCGCGGGCGCGTACGACGACCTGTTCGTGCCGCTGTTCGGCGCGCACCAGGCGCACAACGCGGCCGTCGCGATCGCCGCGGTCGAGTCGTTCCTCGGCCGCGGCAGCCAGGCCCTCGACGAGGACGTCCTCAGCGAGGGCCTCGCGAACGCGACGAGCCCGGGCCGCCTGCAGCCGATCGCGACCGGGCCGACCGTCGTGGTCGACGCCGCGCACAACCCGCACGGTGCCAAAGCCCTCGCCGACGCGCTGCCGGTGGCGTTCCCGTCGGAGCACGTCGTCGGCGTCGTCGGGATCCTCCGCGACAAGGACGCCCGCGGGTTCGTCCGTGCGCTCAAGGACACCGTCGCGACCTTCGTCGTGACGCAGCCGCCGGGGGAGCGTGCACTGGACGCGGACGAGTTCGCCCGGGTCGTCGTCGACGAGGTCGGCAACGACCGGGTCGTCGTCGAGCCGTCGCTCGCCGGCGCCCTGCAGGAGGCCCGTGACCTGGCCGACGACGCGGACGCCGAGGACGCCATGGTCCTCGTCGCCGGGTCGATCGTCATGGTGGGCGCGGTCATGGACCTGGTGCACCGGGAAGGCGGGACGAAGTGACGGACGCAGGGCGTGCCTCCCGGCCGCCGCGCGCTCCGCGGGTGCGGCGCCCGCGTCGTGACCGCGGAGCCCGCGAGAGCCTGCTGTCGATCACGCTCGGCCTCGAGGCGTTCATGTTCTTCTTCCCGATGCTCGTCGTCTACGGCAAGCAGACGCTGCCGGCCGCCGTCGCCTTCGGCGGGGGCATCGCGGCGATCGTCGTGCTCCTCCTCGCGTCCCGGATGACCGGTTCCCGGGCCGGTGTAGGGTTCGGGTGGCTGCTGCAGGCGGCCATCCTCGCCACCGGGTTCATCGAGCCCTTCATGGTCGTGGTGGGCCTGGTGTTCCTGGCGTTGTGGGTCTTCTGCTTCGTCAAGGGCGGTCAGCTCGACCGGCAGAACGCCGCCCGTCGTGCCGCACTCGGCGAGGACTGATCCATCCCACCTCGAACCGCAGGGAGTCCCGCTGTGTCCGAACTCGAAGAGACCCTCGTCCTCGTCAAGCCCGACGGCGTCGCCCGCCAGCTCACCGGTGAGATCCTCCGCCGGATCGAGGCGAAGGGCTACGAGATCGTCGACCTGAAGATGCTGACCGCGCCGCGCGAGCTGCTCGACAGCCACTACGAGGAGCACCAGGGCAAGCCGTTCTTCGAGCCGCTCGTGGAGTTCATGCAGTCCGGCCCGCTCGTCGCCGTGCGCGTCGCGGGCAACGGCGTCATCGCCGGTTTCCGCTCGCTCGCCGGCACCACCGACCCGACCTCGGCCGCCCCCGGCACCATCCGCGGTGACCTCGGTCGCGACTGGGGTCTCAAGGTCCAGCAGAACCTCGTGCACGGCTCCGACTCGGCCGAGTCCGCCGCCCGCGAGCTCGGGCTCTGGTTCGCCTGATCCGACTGACCTGTCCCGGTCCGACGGTGTCCGACCGGGACGACGACGGCCCCCGCACTCCTCGGAGTGCGGGGGCCGTCCTCGTACCGGCGCTCGGGTTACTTCGCGGACGCGCCGTTCGCCTCGACGAAGGCGGCGAACGCCTGGGCGTCGGCCCACGAGTTCGTGCCCTGGCCGTTGTACTGCTTGCCGTTGACGATGACGGTCGGGGTGCCCGTCAGTTTCGGCAGGTCGGAGTTCGGCAGCGGCTCGGTGAGCGCGCGGTTCGTGGCGTCGGCGACCCAGCCCGCGAACTCCTGGTCGGTGATGCAGGACTGCACCTTCTCGTTCGTCGCGCCGGCCTGCTTCGCGATGTCGGCCAGCTTGTCGTTGCTCAGCCCGCGGGTGTTCTCCGACGGCTGGTTCTCGTAGAACGCGCTGTTGACGTCGAGGAAGGCCTCCGGGTCGTAGTTCGCGACGCAGGCCGCGGCGGCGGCGGAGCGGGTCGAGTACTTCGAACCGAGCGAGGCGCGGTCGAGCAGGTTGAACGGGTGCACCTCGAGCGTGGCCGTGCCGTCCTGGACCCACTGCTTGATCTGGTCCATGTTCCCGGTCTCGAACTGGTTGCAGATCGGGCACATGTAGTCCTCGTACACGGTGATGTTCGTGACCGAGTCGTCCTGCTTCGTCGGCGTCGGCTCCCCGCCCTCGGGGATGGCCTTCGTCTCGACGGGCACGATCTTGCCGCTCTCGCCGGTGAGGACGATACCGTCGCTCGCCATGTTCTTCGGGCCCGGGCCGACGGGCTGGATCGAGTTCGCGATCACGAGCACGACGACCGCGACGACCGCGAGCGACCCGACGATGATCGCGCTGATCGTCAGCGTCTTGTTCCGACGCCGGCGGGCCTGCTCCTTCTGGCGGGCCTCGCGGGCACGCTCGCGCGCAGCGTTCCGGCGCGCCTTCTTGCTCTCGTTGTCGCTCATCGGGAACGAGCGTAATGCCCGCGGGCGTCGGGACCGGGCCCTGGCGCTGGGAAGCACCCCGGAATCCGGTGACACGTCATCTCGTCGACCGCTGCGGGCGTCAGAGCGTCGTCAGCACCGTCGGGAACTTCACGAGGATCACCACGACGATGAACAGGTAGTTCGCCAGCGGGAACGCCCAGCAGAAGGGCAACAGCGCGCGTCCGACGCGACGGGCCCCGTTGCCGAAGGGCAGGTTCCCCTTCGCGAGGTTCCAGATCGTCAACACCCAGAACATCGGGATCGTCATCGCCCAGACGAGCATGCACCAGGGGCAGAGGTAGCCGATGAACCAGACGGTCTGCGTGAACAGCCAGGTGACGAAGACCCAGGCCAGGAACACGCCCGCGTTGAAGACCGTCCAGAACCACCTCGTCCCGCGGAAGCCCGCGAGGAGCACCACGCCGACGGCGATCGGGGCGACGAAGCCCATGAGCCCGAGCAGCGGGTTCGGGAACCCGAAGAGGTGTCCCTGTGCGCTGGCCATCACGTTCGAACAGTTCACGAACGGGCTGACGTCGCAGGACAGGACGGCCTTCGGGTTCTCGTACTTCTCGAACTCATCGAGGACCAGTCGGAACGCCGCGTACAGCCCGACCACGCCGGTGACGAGCAGCAGGATCGCGACGGCGACGGGGCGGCGGGGAGCGACAGGCGTGGAACTCACGGCGTCATCTTCGCACGGGGCTCCCGGCGTTCTCCGTGACCGCGTGCGATGATGGGGGAGTCACCCGGCCGATCCGGGCGACGACGAGAACTTGCCGGGCCACCGCCCGGACGTGATGGTGCTGTGAGAGAGCACCGTGACCGGACGACGCGTCACCTCCGACGCCGAGCCGCCGTGAGCCGGGTGCCCACGACGACGGACGCGGAGAAGACGGACCGGTCACGCAACAGCAGCGAGCGCGGGGGCGGAGTCGCCGCCCGCACCGAAACGAGAGAATTCCCGCCACCCACCGGGTGCGTGCGGGGTCGAGGAGTGCACCAGTCCATGGTGGATCAGAACGAGAACCAGAACCAGAACACCGACGACGCGCCGAAGCGCCGGACCCGCCTCTTCGGCGGCCGTCGCGCCCGGTCGGGCGGCCTGGAGGCCCACGAGCCGTCCGACGTCGCAGCGGACGCCGTCGACACGGACGGTCCCGACGCCGCGGCTGACGACGTCGCGGAGACGCTCGACATCGCCGAGACGGTCGACGTCGCCGAGACGGTCGACGTCGCCGAGACGGTCGACGTCGTCGACGGCGCGGACGTCATCGACACCGCCGACGTGACGGACACGGCCGAGGCGGACGTCGAGCAGACGTCCGAGGCCGACGAGCTCGTGCTCGACACCGCCACCGGTCCCGTGCCCGTCGCGGTCGACACGTCCTCGGGTGCGGGCACCGCGCCCGACGACGTCAGCACCCTCACCGGGGACGCCACCGTCGCGGACACGGCCGGCACCGCCGCGCAGGCCGGTACCGCCGCGCCGACCGACACCGCTGCGCAGGACGAGACGGCTGCGCAGGACGAGACGGCTGCGCAGGACGAGACGGCTGCGCAGGACGAGACTGCCGGCCAGGACGACACGGTGGCCGGTCCGGACGGGACCGGTTCCGCACCGACCGCCGGCGCGGCGGACGCGGGCGACGAGGCGGACGCGGAGCGGGCCTCCCGTCCGGACCGGACCGGCGAGACGGCCGAGCCGACGCCCGCCGAGCCGTTCGTCCCGAAGGCCACGAGCACGCTCAGCCTGATCTTCCACGCCCCGGTGCTGCCCGACCTGCCGGCCCGCCCCGAGCGCGACCGCTCCGGCCGCGACCGGTACGAGCGCAGTGAGCGTCCGGAGCGCGGCGGCCGCGGTGACCGCCACGACCGCGCGGACCGTTTCGACCGCGACGACCGGGACGACCGCCCCGAGCGGACGGAACGCCCCGACCGGAGCGACCGCTGGGACGACGAGGACCGTGACGAGCAGGGTGGCGGCCGTCGTCGCACCCGCCGCCGGGGGAGCAGCAGCGACCGCGAGCAGGCCGAACCCCGCCGCCGCGAGCCGGAACTCATCACCGAGCCGCAGCGCATCAAGGGCTCGACCCGCCTCGAGGCGAAGAAGCAGCGTCGTCGCGACGGCCGTGACGCCGGGCGCCGCCGCCAGGTCGTGACCGAGGACGAGTTCCTCGCCCGTCGCGAGAGCGTCGACCGGCAGATGATCGTCCGGTCGAGCTCCTCCACGATCGAGATCGGCGTGCTCGAGGACAACGTCCTCGCGGAGCACTACGTCACGAAGTCGCAGAACGTCTCGCTCATCGGGAACGTCTACCTCGGCAAGGTGCAGAACGTCCTGCCGTCGATGGAGGCCGCCTTCGTCGACATCGGCCGCGGCCGCAACGCCGTGCTCTACGCCGGCGAGGTCGACTGGAACTCGGTCGACACCAGCCACGGTCGTCGCATCGAGGCCGCCCTCAAGCCGGGCGACAAGGTCCTCGTGCAGGTGACGAAGGACCCGGTCGGCCACAAGGGCGCCCGCCTCACCAGCCAGGTGTCGCTGCCGGGCCGCTACCTGGTCTACGTGCCGAACGGCTCGATGAACGGGATCTCCCGCAAGCTGCCGGACACCGAGCGTGCCCGTCTCAAGAAGATCCTCAAGGAGGTCCTGCCCGAGCACGCCGGCGTCATCGTGCGCACCGCCGCCGAGGGTGCGACCGAAGACCAGCTGACCCGCGACGTGCAGCGCCTCACCAGCCAGTGGGAGGCCATCGAGAAGAAGGTGCAGAACGGGCAGGCCCCGGTCATGCTGCACTCCGAGCCCGACCTGCTCGTCAAGATCGTGCGTGACGTCTTCAACGAGGACTTCACGAAGCTCATCATCGACGGCGAGTCCGCCCGCCAGACGATCGACGAGTACCTCACCGCCGTGGCGCCGGACCTCAAGGACCGCGTCGAGCTCTACGACGGGCCGGACTCGTTCGAGGAGTACCGGCTCAACGAGCAGATCGAGAAGGCGCTCGACCGCAAGGTCTGGCTGCCCTCCGGTGGGTCGCTCGTGATCGACCGCACCGAGGCCATGACGGTCGTGGACGTCAACACGGGCAAGTTCGTCGGCTCCGGGGGCAACCTCGAGGAGACGGTCACGAAGAACAACCTCGAGGCCGCCGAGGAGATCGTCCGTCAGCTCCGCCTGCGCGACATCGGCGGGATCATCGTCGTGGACTTCATCGACATGGTGCTCGAGGAGAACCGCGACCTGGTCCTCCGGCGCCTCGTCGAGTGCCTGAGCCGCGACCGGACGAAGCACCAGGTGGCGGAGGTCACCTCGCTCGGCCTCGTGCAGATGACCCGCAAGAAGATCGGCGTGGGCCTGCGCGAGTCGCTCGACGAGGTGAACGCGAAGGTCAACGACAACAACGCCGACCCCGGTCCGACCAAGGGTCGCCGCAAGGCGCGCAGCGGCAACGGCAACGGCAACGGGTCGAACGGCGGCAACGCCACGACCGAGCAGAAGTCGTCAGCACACCAGATCACCGACGACGTGAAGCACGCGCTGTCCCGGATCGCGGCGTCCACCATCACGCACGAGGAGTCCGGTGCGCCGCTGACCGGCATCGCCGCGACGGTGTCGCCGGCGTCCCCGGTGTCGGTCGCGTCGCCGACCTCGCCGGTCGCCCCCGCGGCGGAGACGCCGGCCGAGTCGACGGGCGGGTCGAAGCGGCGCCGTCGTCGCGGGAGCCGAGCCGGGGACCTGCAGCAGGCACCGGCGCAGCAGGCTCCGGTCGCCGAGCAGGCGTCGACGCTGGAGACGCCCGCGCCCGAGGCCGTCCTGCCCGGCACGACGGCCGGCGCCGACACGACCGACACGCAGCCGGAGGTCCCCGCCCCCGCAGAGCAGCCCGTCGCGCCGGCACCGGTCGCGCAGCAGCCCGCCGTGTCCGAGCCGGCTCGCCAGGCCGCACCGAAGGAACGCCCCGCGGGTCGTCGTCGGGTCAGCTCGTCGGCCGCGATCACGCCGGCCGACACCACGGTCGCCATCCTCGACATCCCGGTCGGGGTCGCCAAGCGCGAGCCGCGACGGGTGAGCGAGGAGGCCGCGGAGTCGCTGCTCGACTCGGTGCTGCAGGCGCTCCCGGAGCCGAAGCAGCCCGGTCAGGGTCGTTCCCGCTCGCGTCGCGTGTCCTCGGGCAGCATCAGCGCACCGGCCAGCCCCGCCGGGACCGACGGCACCGAGGACGACGGCACCGTCATCGTCGGACGGTGAGGTGACCGACGAGCAGCCGACGGCTGGTCGCGGCCCGGTCCCGGGTCACGACCAGCCCGGTCCGGGCTGGGGTGCGGTCCCGCCGCCGCGGTCGCACGCCGACCCGGCTCCGGCCGCCCCGGTCCGCGCCGCCGTCGTCGCGCCGGGCGCGTCCACGCTCGCCACGACCGGGGCCGCCCTGACGGTGGTCAGCGTCGTCCTGGTGGAGTTCGTCGCGGGTCTGGTGGGCCTGGTCGGCACGAGCACGATCGTCGGGCCCTTCCGGAGCCACGGCGGGACGAGCCTGGTGGAGGCGTTCGTGCAGAGCGTCTTCGTCACCCGGTTCCCGTTCCACCTGGCGGCGTTCCTCGTGCTCGCCTTCCTCGCGCCCGTCGTGCCGAGGGTGCCGCTGCCCGTGGTCCTGCTCCGCGTCCTGCTCGCCGGTGCGGGCGGGACCCTCGCCCTCGCACTCGTGGGCCTCGTCCACGGGGTGGCCGAGGCCGCCGGGCAGGGGACCGTCGGACAGGCCCTCGGGCGCCTGCTCGTCGACGCCGTCACCACGCCGGTGCAGATCGGGCTGCCGCTCGCGCTGATGTCCCTCGGCTCGTCGACGGTGGCGTGGCTGTGGCTCGGACGCGCACGTCGCCGTCCGGCGGGAGCCCCGCGGGCCTGACGACCCGTTCCGGAGGCCCACTGGCGGCGTGCCGGCACCCGCGGTCGTCTGCAGCAGACGGTCGTGTCAGTGGCGCTTGTCGCGCTGCGGCACCCGCAACCCGCTCGCGATGAGCCGCAGCACCAGCTCGCGACCGGTCACGGGGGAGGCCCCGGACGCCACGAGTTCGTCGTACCGGGCCTGCGGCACGTCGTAGTGGTCGTGGTCGAACGCCCGTCGCGGGACGCCCGCGCGGTCGGCGAAGGCATGCAGCTCGTCGTAGGATGAGTCACTGACCAGGTGTGACCAGAGCGTGTCGTGCGCGGGCCAGGCCGGGGGATCGATCAGCACGGTCATCCCGCCATGGTACGTGTGTCGGCGTTTGACCCACCTGGTCGGATCGAGTATTCTCGATCCCTGGTGTCAGCGGGCCGTTCTGCCTGCGTCGCCGATCGACTCGGGGCGACCTGGGACCCGGGTGAACCGGGATCCGGGGCAAGCCGGATGGATCGCGCAGAAGTGGGCACCCGAGACTTCCCTCAAGCAGAGTTACGTAAGGAATCCACGTGGTTTACGCAGTAGTGCGCGCCGGCGGCCGTCAGGAGAAGGTCGAGGTCGGCTCGATCATCACCATCGACCGCATCAAGGCCGACGACAATGGCAACATCGACCTCGCGCCGGTGCTCCTCGTGGACGGGGACAAGATCACCTCCGCCGCGGCCGAGCTCGCGAACGTGACGGTCACCGCCGAGGTCCTCGCCGATCTCCGCGGCCCGAAGGTCATCATCCAGAAGTTCAAGAACAAGACCGGTTACAAGAAGCGCCAGGGCTTCCGCGCGGATCTCACGCGCGTCAAGGTCACCAAGATCGCGTAAGGCGGAGGTAGAGACATGGCACACAAGAAGGGTGCGAGTTCCACTCGCAACGGTCGCGACTCGAACGCACAGCGCCTCGGCGTGAAGCGCTTCGGTGGCGAGGTCGTCAACGCCGGTGAGATCATCATCCGCCAGCGCGGCACGCACTTCCACCCCGGCGCGAACGTCGGCCGCGGTGGCGACGACACGCTGTTCGCCCTCTCGGCCGGTTCGGTCGAGTTCGGCACCAAGGGTGGCCGCAAGGTCATCAACATCGTCAACGCGTAGTCACCGACGATCAGTTCAGCGGGAGGGGCAGGCCGTGTGCCTGCCCCTCCCGCTGTTTTCCCGTACGACAACCAGGAGTGAACCCATGGCGACGTTCGTCGACCGCGTGACCCTGCACCTGACGGCAGGCAACGGTGGCAACGGCTGTGTGTCCGTCCGTCGTGAGAAGTTCAAGCCCCTCGCGGGCCCCGACGGCGGCAACGGCGGTGACGGCGGCGACATCGTGCTCGTCTCCGACCCGCAGGTCACGACCCTCCTGGGCTACCACCGCTCGCCCCACCGCTCCAGCCGCAACGGCCAGCCGGGCATGGGCGACCACCGGAGTGGTGTCAGCGGTGAGACGCTCGAGCTCCCCGTCCCCGTCGGCACGGTCGTGTACGACGAGGACGGCGAGGTGCTCGCGGACCTCACCGAACCGGGCATCCGCGTCGTCGTGGCGCCCGGCGGCCAGGGCGGGCTCGGCAACGCCGCACTGGCGACCACGAAGCGCAAGGCCCCCGGGTTCGCGCTGCTCGGCACCGACGGCTGGAGCGGAGACGTCAGCCTCGAGCTGAAGACCATCGCCGACGTGGCCCTGGTCGGGTTCCCGAGCGCGGGCAAGTCCTCGCTCATCGCCGCGGTCTCGGCAGCGAAGCCGAAGATCGCCGACTACCCGTTCACCACCCTCACGCCGAACCTCGGCGTCGTCGAGTCCGGCACGACCCGGTTCACCGTCGCCGACGTCCCCGGCCTGATCGAGGGCGCGTCGGAGGGCAAGGGCCTCGGGCTCGAGTTCCTCCGCCACGTGGAGCGCTGCGAGGCCCTCCTGCACGTGATCGACTGCGCGACGCTCGACGCCGGCCGCGACCCGGTGAGCGACCTCGACGTCATCCTCCGCGAGCTCGAGCAGTACCCGGTCCCCGAGGGACAGGTTCCGCTCCTCGAGCGCCCGCAGCTCATCGCGTTGAACAAGATCGACGTGCCGGACGCCGCGGAGCTCGCGGCCTTCGTGACCGCGGAGTTCGAGTCGCGCGGCTACCGGGTCTTCCCGATCTCGACCGCGTCGCACAAGGGCCTGCGCGAACTCACCTTCGCCCTGGCCGACGTCGTCGAGCAGGCGCGGGCCGAGCGTGCCGCCGAGCCCGAGGTCGAGCGCATCGTCCTGCGTCCGAAGGCCGTCGACGAGAAGCCCTTCACGGTCCGGGCCGAGGGCGGCGAGGAGCACCGCTTCTACCGCGTCCGCGGCGCGAAGCCGGAGCGCTGGGTCCAGCAGACCGACTTCACCAACGAGGAGGCGATCGGCTACCTCGCCGACCGGCTCGCGAAGCTCGGTGTCGAGGACGGCCTCTTCAAGGCCGGAGCCGTCGCCGGGTCCACCGTCGTGATCGGTGGCGACGGCGGGATGGTCTTCGACTGGGAGCCCACCCTCACCTCCACCGCCGAGCTCATCACGAGTGCACGCGGCACCGACGCCCGACTCGACCTCAACGCGCGCCCCACTCGCAACGAGCGGCGTGCCGACTACTTCGAGCGGATGGACGCGAAGGCGGCCGCCCGCGCGGAGCTCGAGCAGGAGCGCCGCGCCGGGCTGTGGCAGGACGACGACGCCACCGACGCGGGCGTGCCCGACACCGCCGCGTCCGTCGAGCAGGCAGCAGCCGAGCGGGACTGACCCGGGAGCGACGATGACCGACACGACCGAGCGCACCGCCGGACCCGTCACCGAGCGGGCCGACATCCCGCGCGCGCGACGGATCGTCGTGAAGGTCGGGTCCTCCTCGGTCAGCGGGGACAACGCCGGGCAGATCGGCCCCCTGGTCGACGCGTTGGTCGGTGCGTACCGACGTGGGACCGAGGTCGTGCTCGTGTCCTCGGGTGCGATCGCGACGGGCTTCCCCTTCCTCGGCCTGGACGGCCGGCCGGACGACCTCGCGACCCAGCAGGCGGCCGCCGCGACCGGGCAGGCCGTCCTCGTGTTCCGGTACCAGAAGGAACTCGACCGCCACGGCGTCACCGCGGCCCAGGTGCTGCTCACCGCCGGCGACCTGCAGAACCCGACGCACCGCGTGAACGCCCGCCGTGCGATGAACCGGCTGCTCGAACTCCGGGTGCTCCCGATCGTCAACGAGAACGACACGGTCGCCACCCACGAGATCCGGTTCGGTGACAACGACCGGCTCGCGGCACTGGTCGCCCGGCAGCTCGAGGCCGACGCCCTCGTGCTCCTGTCCGACGTCGAGGCCCTGTACACGAAGCCGCCGGAGCAGCCCGGCGCCACCCGCATCGACGAGGTCCCGTTCGGCGACGAGCTCGCCGGCGTCACCTTCGGCTCGATCGGCGCGGCCGGGGTCGGCACCGGGGGAGCCGGCACGAAGGTCGCGGCCGCGCGACTCGCCGCCGAGGCCGGCACCGCGGTCCTCGTCACGGCCACCGCGCTCGTCGAGCGAGCCCTCGGCGGCGAGCACGTCGGCACCTGGTTCCGGGCCGCACCACGCGCCTGAGCGCGGGTCGTCGACGGCCTGGAGGCGCGCCTCCCGTCCGTGTGCACAGGTCGCGTCACGCGGGTGGTCGCCGGTCTACCATCGGTCCATGTCCCGCACCGCCCCCGCTCTGACCCTGGTCGACGTCCTGACCGCCGCACGCTCCGCGTCGACGGCGCTCGCGACCGCGACGACCGCCGTCAAGGACGCCGCCCTTCGGGCGATCGCGCTCGAGCTGCGTGCGGGCACGGCCGAGATCGTGACGGCGAACCACGAGGACCTCGTCGCGGGGGAGGACGCCGGCCTGTCGTCGGGTCTGCTCGACCGACTGCGGCTCGACGTGGCCCGGGTCGATGCTCTCGCGGACGCCGTCGAGCACGTCGTCGGCCTGACCGACCCGGTCGGCCAGCACGTCCGGGGATCGGTCCTGCCGAACGGCCTGCAACTCACGCAGGTCCGCGTGCCGTTCGGGGTCGTCGGCGCGATCTACGAAGCACGACCGAACGTGACCGTCGACATCGCCTCCCTGGCCCTGAAGTCCGGCAACGCGGTCGTCCTGCGCGGCGGGTCGGCGGCGCAGCGGACGAACGCGGTCCTGGTCGCACGGATCCAGGACGCCGTCGCCTCGGTCGGACTCCCGCGGGAACTGGTCCAGACCATCGACGAGTTCGGCCGGCAGGGCGCGACCGAGCTCATGCGTGCCCGTGGGCTCGTCGACGTGCTCATCCCGCGGGGGAGCGCCTCCCTGATCCAGACCGTCGTGACCGAGTCCCAGGTGCCGGTGATCGAGACCGGGGCCGGGGTCGTGCACGTGTTCCTCGACGAGTCCGCGCCGCTCGACCGGGCCGTGGACATCGTCCTGAACAGCAAGGTGCAGCGGCCGAGCGTGTGCAACGCCCTCGAGACCCTGCTGGTGCACGAGCGGGCCGCGGAACGGCTGTTGCCCGTGCTCGCCGACCGACTCCGTGGCGCCGGGGTGACCCTCCGTGGCGACGACGCCACCCGGACGATCGTGCCCGGGGTCCTGCGCGCGACCGAGGCCGACTGGGCGACCGAGTCGATGGACCTCGACCTGTCGATCCGGGTCGTACCGGACGTGGACGCAGCCATGGCGCACATCGCCCGGTGGTCGACGCACCACACCGAGTCGATCGTGACGAACGACGTCGACACGGCGGAGCACTTCCTGGCCGGGGTCGACTCCGCTGTCGTCATGGTGAACGCCTCGACCCGGTTCACCGACGGGGGTGAGTTCGGTTTCGGGGCCGAGGTCGGCATCTCGACCCAGAAGTTGCACGCCAGGGGGCCGATGGGGCTCCCGGAGCTCACGAGTACCAAGTGGCTCGTGCGCGGGCAGGGACACATCCGCGGCTAGGATGGTCCGGAGTCTTCCTCGACCGATCGGAGCACTGCCAGATGTCACTCCTCGCTGAGGCCGCCGAGCACGCGGCCGGCGTCCCCGCGATCGTCTACCCGATCGTCGCCGCCTGCTTCTTCACCTTCCTGGGCTTCGTCACGTGGAGCTTCCGCGACGTCGCCTACCGCCACTCGCACAAGTTCCAGGCCACCCGGCAGCACGAGACCGGCGTGGACGAGTTCGGCCACTCGAAGATCTGACCAGCCCCCCGATGCTCGAGAGCACGGGTCGGCCGCGCATCGGGGTGATGGGCGGGACGTTCGACCCGATCCACCACGGTCACCTCGTGGCGGCGTCCGAGGTCGCGAAGCACTTCGACCTCGACGAGGTCGTGTTCGTCCCGACCGGTCAGCCGTACATGAAGGCGGACGTCACCGACGCCGAACACCGGTACCTGATGACGGTCATCGCGACGGCGTCGAACCCGATGTTCACGGTCAGCCGGGTGGACATCGACCGCCCGGGTCCGACCTACACGGTGGACACCCTCCGCGACCTCCGCGAGCAGCGCCCCGACGCGCAGCTCGTGTTCATCTCCGGAGCGGACGCGGTCCAGCAGATCCTGGACTGGAAGGACCACGACGGCCTCTGGGACCTGGCCCACTTCGTCGCCGTGACCCGACCGGGACACGCGTTGAGCATCACCGGACTCCCAGAACGGGACGTTAGTGTCCTCGAGGTCCCCGCGCTGGCGATATCCTCGACCGACTGCCGCGATCGGGTGAGAGGCGGGTCCCCCGTCTGGTACCTCGTACCGGACGGCGTCGTCCAGTACATCTCGAAGCACCATCTGTATCGGAGCGTTGCATGAGTCCGTCCGACGCGCAGCCGCCCCTGTCGCGGCGTCAGATGCGCGAGCGTGAGCGCGCCGCGTCCGGCGGTGCCCAGCCCGTGACCCCACCGCCGACCGTCGCCACCAGCGCGCCGGAGGCCCGTCGTCGTCCCGGTTCGCACGTCGCGCCCGGCTCCGCGGCCCCCGCCCAGTCGGCCGTCCCGCGGTCCGCCGGCGCACCCTCGGGTGTCCCGGACCAGCCACCGGCGTCCGCGACGGAGATCGTGCCCGGCACCGGCGGGATGTCCCGCCGACAGCTGCGGCTCCTCCGCGAGGCACAGGAGCAGGGCGGCCGTCCGGTCCCGCTGCAGAACCCCACCCCGCACTCCTCGGACCGCACGGTGCAGGACGTGCTCGGCACCCTGTCCGGTCCGGCCGCCGTCCCGGCCCCGGACGCACAGGTGCCGTCCCTCCCGACGCCCGCTGAGACGGCCGCGTCCGGCGTCGACCCTGAGCGGGCGCCGCTGGTGCCCTTCGGGTTCGCCGGCCCCGCCGACACCGCCGACACCGCAGACCGGTCGGACGACGACGCCGGTCAGGACACCCGCGCTGAGGACGACGGCGGCGAGACCTCGCACTGGCAGGAGCCGAACCCCGAGGTGTCCCACCTCGACCCGGCAGCCGTCGAGCAGGCCACGGCCGCCGACGGATCGCCCGACGCGATCGAGCCCCTCGAGGCGGCGGCCGCGCACGCGGAGGAGCCGCGCTTGCACCGCACCACCTGGGCACCGCACGACGCGGACCCGGACGACCTCGCGGTCACCGACGAGCCGGGTACGACGGCGGGGACCGGTGTCGACGACGTCATCCCGGCCCCGACCTCCGCTCCGGCTGCAGCAGCTCCCGGCGTGTTCCCGCTCGACCTGGACGACGACGACACGAACGAGGTCCCGCTGCCCGTCGTGCCCGCCGACGCCCAGGTGTCCGGACCGACCTCCGCCGTCCGTTCCGGCGCGGCGTCGGCGCCCGGCTCGGCATCCCGTCCGGCGTCGTCCGATGCCGGCCGCGAGCCGAAGCCGGTCACCACGGCCTTCGAGGCGCCCAGCGGCCACTGGTCCACCTTCGCGCACGACTCGAACGACGCCGAGCTCCACGACGAGGAGACCGGCACCCGCCGCGTCACCGAGGCGCGGTCGAACGCCATCATCCTGCCGAACTCGGCCCTGGCGGACCCGACCGGTGCGCTGAACGCCACCGGCGAGGTCATCCTCACCGGGTCGATCGACCTGCCGTCCTCGCTGTCCTCGACCGGGTCGCACCGGCCGATCGACGGCGCCGAGGTCGACCGGCTGCTCGACCAGCAGGACGAGCAGCCCGACACCGACGCCAGCCCGGTGCGCGCGAGCCGTGCGGTGTCGAGCCACACCTCGACGCGGCAGGTCGTCCTGGCCGCGGCGAAGCCCAAGGACTCGAAGACGCCCGTGGTCCTGGCGGTCGCGGCCAGCGCGGTCGGGGTCGTCGCGGCGGGCGTGATCGTCGTCGCCCTGGTGGCCACCAACTTCTTCGGCTCGTAGCCGATCACCGGGTCGTCGGTCCGGGCTCACCGTCCTCGTCGGCATGGCCGTCGTCGGCGGTCTGACCTATGATCGACACCCATCATGAACATCGCGACGCCTCCGTCGGGATGACCACCGGAAGGAATCCGTGACCGCCTCCGCTCGCGCACTCGAACTCGTGCAGATCGCCGCCCAAGCGGCCGACTCCAAGCAGGCCGAGGACCTCGTCGCCCTCGACGTCACCCGACCGCTCCAGCTCACCGACGTCTTCCTGCTCGCCACCGGCCGCAACGAGCGCAACGTCCTCGCCATCGCCGACGAGATCGAGGACCGCATGCTCGAGGCCGGCTCGAAGCCGCTGCGTCGTGAAGGCCGCAGCGAAGGCCGATGGGCGCTGATCGACTTCGGGGACATCGTCGTGCACGTCTTCCACGAGGAAGAGCGCCAGTACTACTCCCTCGAGCGACTGTGGTCGGACTGCCCGGTCATCCCGCTCGACCTCCCGGTCGACCAGACGCAGACGGCCGAACAGTCCGCGTAGCGGCGACGCGCCCGGGAGGCGACGGCGATTTCGTTCCCCCGTCTCCGCGTGGTGTACGCTGTACTGGTGCCTCCGGGGAACCGGGGGGACACCGACAGGCCGCTTGCGGCCGACGGGTCTGTGGCGCAGCTGGTAGCGCACCTGCATGGCATGCAGGGGGTCAGGGGTTCGAGTCCCCTCAGATCCACCACCGAAGCCCCGGTGCTCCCCGAGCAACGGGGCTTCTCCCGTTCCCGCCCCGTCGCCCGCCCGGGTCCCCGCGGCCGATACGCTGACCGCATGAGCAGCGCAGCCCCCCGGTCCGGGTCCCAGACGTCGATCGCATCCTCCGGCTACACCGCCGACATCGCGAGCGTCGGCGCGACCCTGCGGGCACTCCGCCACGACGGCCGCGACCTCGTCACCACCTTCGACGCGGACGAGGTCCGGCCGGTCTTCCGTGGGGCGGTCCTCGCCCCGTGGCCGAACCGAGTCGTGGACGGCCGGTACACCTTCGGCGGGACCGAGCACGAACTCGCCCTGACCGAGCCGAAGCGCTCCCACGCCCTGCACGGACTGGTCGCCTGGACCGAGTTCGCCGTGCTGGAACACGACGTCGACCGTGTGGTGCTCGCCACGACCGTGCAGCCGCAGGAGGGGTACCCGTACCGGGTCGAGGTCCGCGTGGAGTACCGCCTCGACGCCGACGGCCTGCACACCACCGTCACCGGCACGAACACCGGCGACGACCGGGCACCGTGGGGGACCGGCCCGCACCCGTACCTCCTCGCCGGCGCGGGCACGGTCGACGACTGGACGCTCACGCTCCCGGCCGCCGAGGTCCTCGAGGTCACCGAGGACCGGCTCATCCCGACCGACCTGGTCCCGGTGCACGACGAGTTCGACCTCCGGACGCCGACGCACATCGGACCGCGGTTCATCGACCACGCCTTCACCGGCTTCGACCGCGACACCGACGGCATCGCGGCGATCACCGTCACGGCAGCGGACGGACACGGCGTCCGGGTCGCCTTCGGCCCTGAGTGCGGGTGGGCGCAGGTGCACACCGCCGACCACGTGGTCCCCGGGTACCACCGTGCCGGGCTGGCCGTCGAGCCGATGACCTGCGCGCCGAACGCCTTCAACGTCGACGCCTTCGCCGCCGACGTGGACGCCGGCCTCGTCGTGCTCGAGCCGGGCACCGCCCACGCCGCCGCATGGACGATCTCCGCGGTCTGACGGCCGAGGCGGTTCCCACGCCGTCCGTCGAGGAAGGCGCCGGCCCGCGGCTCGAGACCCGCAGGCTCGACGGCCCGGTCGACCTCGCCGTGCTCGCCCGGAGGACCACGGCCGACCTGGTCTGGTTCGACTCCGCACTGCCGGAGGGCGCCCCACCGTCGGCTGGGCTCCGTGCCGCGTGGTCGGTGCTCGCCCTCACGGACGGGCCGTTCGCCGCGCGGTTCCGTCACCAGGACCGTGTCGCCCGGCTCGACGTGTCGCCTGCCGCGGGGTCGTGGTTCGGGTCGTCCCGGGTCGAGGACCGAGCCGCGTTCGCCGTCCTCGACGACCTCCTGCAGCGCACACCGACGCTGGACGCACCGGTGGACGGCTGTGCGTTCGCGCTCGGGTGGGTCGGCTTCCTCGGGTACGAGCTCGGGCGTGAGGTCGACGGGCCCGACCGGACCGCGGACGGACACGCGGACGCCGACCTCCGGTTCGTGGACCGTGCGGTCCTCGTGCGGGGGGACGGAGCCGCCTGGGCGCTGACCCTCGTGGACGACGACGAGCCGGACGCGTCCGCGGCGAACCGCGCCTGGTCGGCCGGGCTGTGCGGCGCGGACCCGGACGACCGGGAGCTGGCCGCTCCGGAGCCGCACGACGACCTGGCGGACCGGGCCACGGGCCTCCCGGACGGTGGTCGGGAGCCCGACCGGTCCCTCCTGGAGGCGTGTGGTCGCGTCGACCGCGCGGCCTACGAGCGTGCGGTGGACACGTGCCGTGACGAGATCCGCGAGGGCAACGCGTTCCAGGTGTGCCTGACGACGGCGTTCGCCGTCCCGGACGTACCGGATGTACCGGACGCCCTGGACCGCCCCGGGGCCGCCGGCGACCGCCACCTGGCGGAGTACCTGCGGATCCGCCGGAGCGATCCGGTGCCGTTCGGCGCGTACCTGCGGACCGGTGACCTGCGGATCGCCAGCCGGTCCCCGGAGCGGTTCCTGCGCATCCACGCCGACGGCGGTGTGCTGGCCGAGCCGATCAAGGGCACCAGACCGCGTCACGTCGACCCGGTCGAGGACGCCGTGGTGCGCGCCGACCTGTCGACCAGCGCCAAGGACCGGGCCGAGAACGTGATGATCGTGGACCTGCTGCGGAACGACCTGCAGCGGACGGCGCGCCCGGGGTCGGTGCGCGTCGAACGGCTCTGCGACGTCGAGACGTACGCGAGCGTCCACCAGATGGTGTCGACGATCGCCGGTGTCCTGGCACCCGGGGCCTCCCGGGCCGCGGTCGTGCGGGCGGCCTTCCCGCCGGGGTCGATGACGGGAGCGCCGAAGCGCAGTGCGACGGCGATCGCGGACCGGCTGGAGGGTGCCCCGCGCGGGGTGTACGCCGGGGCGATCGGGTACTTCTCGGCCAGCGGTGCGGTCGATCTGTCGGTGGCCATCCGGACACTGGTGACGGTCCTCCACCCGGACGGGTCCGTGCGGCGCAGGACGCTCGGGGCGGGCGGCGCGGTGACGTGGTCGTCCTCGCCGGAGGACGAGGCCGACGAGGTCGAGGCGAAGACGGTGTCGGTGCTCCGCGGGGTGGGCGCGGCGGCGCACTGGTAACCCTCGAACGGGTGTTCGAACCGCTGTCCACCGGATGTCGGTGCCGGTTGACATCATCGAACACATGTTCGAACATGAGGGCATGCAGACGGCGACGGCACTCCGGTCGTCCGACGAGCGCAGCGACCGCGGACGCGGGGACCGCGAGCACGTCGGGCGGAACGGTGCTGCTCGCGGGGGCGCGGACGGGGCTCGCGGGGCTGACCACGTCGGAGCAGCGCGGGCGGCACTCGACCGGATCACCTCGCTGCGGTCGCGGGTGGCCGACATGGAGTCCACCCGGGTGGACACCGACGGGCTGCCCACCGCGGACGCCCTCGCCCCGCTGCTGCCGGGCGGTGCGATCCGCGCGGGTGGCACCTACGCCGTGCCGGAGTCGGTGCTGCTCGCCCAGACGATGCTGCAGGCGGCATCGGCGGCCGGCGCGTGGTGCGCAGTGGTCGGCGTGCCCTCGTTCGGTGTGGAGGCGGCGGCCGCGGCGGGGATCGACCTGGAACGACTCGTACTGGTGCCGGACCCGGGCGACCAGTGGCTCGCGGTGACCGCGGCCCTCGCCGACGTCGCGCAGATCGTCCTCACCCGTCCCCTCGGCCGCGTGGTGCCCGGTGACGTCGCCCGGCTCTCCGCGCGTCTCCGGCAGCGCGGGGCCGCACTCGTCGCGCTCGGGTCCTGGCCCGGGGCGGACGTCACCCTGCGCGTCACCGAGTCCCGGTGGGGCGGGATCGGCCACGGTCACGGGTACCTCACCGAACGACGGGTGACCGTCACCGCGTCGGGGCGCGCCGGTGCGGTCCGACCGACGAGCGCCGAACTGCTGCTGCCCGCTGCGGACGGCTCGGTCCGCGCGGTCGTCCCGACGACCGCGGTCGCCGCGGTGCCGGTCGACGAGCGGGTCCTGCGTCCCGTCGCGGTGGCGTCGTGAGCCCCCGCGGGCGCCGAGCGCTGGTGGGCACGCCGACGGGCGGGGGAGCAGGCGCTGCACTGTCGGGCGTCGGGATGCCCGGTGTCGGGATGCCCGGTGCGGGAGCCGTCCGTGCGGACGCGCTCAGCCGGGGAGCGGGGCTGCCGGAACCCCCGCCGACCCGCACGATCGTCCTCTGGTGCCCGGACTGGCCCGTCATCGCGGCCGCCCGGGCAGCCGGATCGCCCCCGGAACAACCGTTCGCCCTCATCGCCAAGGGCCTGGTCTTCGCCAGCTCCGCCTCGGCCCGGCAGGTCGGGGTGGTCCGAGGGCTGCGGGTGCGGGAAGCACAGGCACGCTGCACCGACCTCGTCACCCAGCCGTACGACGACGCGCTCGACCACCGTGCGTTCGAGCCGGTCATCCGCGCCATCGAGGAAGCAGCACCCGGGGTGGAGGTCCTGCGCCCCGGGACGATCGCGCTGCGGGCCCGCGGTCCGGCGCGCTACCACGGTGGAGAACGGGCCGCGGCGACCGTCCTGGCGGGCATCGCGGCCGACCACGGCGCACCGGGTGTCCGGGCCGGGGTGGCCGACACCCCGTTCGCCGCCGAGCAGGCCGCACGGGCACGACCGCGGCGGCCCGGGGAGCGCGTCCGGATGGTGCCGGTCGGCGGGTCGGCGGAGTTCCTCGCCCCGCTGCCGCTCGGCGTGCTCGGCGACCCGGACCTCGCGATGGTCCTCGGCCGACTCGGGATCGCGACGCTCGGGGACTTCGCCGCGCTCACCGACGAACAGGTGCGCGACCGGTTCGGCGTCCCCGGGGCGTTCCTGCACCGCCTCGCCGGTGGGCGCGACCCGCGGGAGGTCTCCGCGCGCGAGGTGCCGCCCGATCTCGAGGTCCAGGCGTCCTTCGAACCACCCCTCGACCGCGCCGACCAGATCGCCTTCGCGTTCCGCCGCTCCGCCGACGACTTCGCCGCGAAGCTCCGTGCAGCCGGTCTCGTGGCGACGACGATCCGGGTCGGCATCGTCGACGAGCGGGACGTCCTGCTCGAACGGGTGTGGGCGCACCCGCGGTGGTTCGACGCGGCCGACGTGGTGGACCGGGTGCGGTGGCAGCTCGCCGGCGGGGTCGACCCGACCGGGCTCGAGGCGCCGGTCACCTCGGTCGTGCTCGAACCCGTCGCGGTGGACGACCTCGCGAACCACGAGCGCGGACTCTGGGGCTCCGGACCCGACGAGCGGGTGCACCACGGCCTGGCCCGCGTACAGGGCATGGTCGGGCACGACGGTGTCGTCACGCCCCGGATCGGTGGCGGACGCACGCTGGCGGAACGCATCGTGCTCGTGCCGTGGGGGGACGCACCCGCCGGGGGCGAGCGCGCCCTCACGGTGGTCCGGGACCGCCCGTGGCCGGGCAAGCTGCCCGGGCCGCCGCCAGCGACGGTCCTCGAGCGGCCGCGCCCGGTGGACGTCGTCACGGCGGACGGCGGTCCGGTGGACGTCGACGACCGGGGCACCCTGACCGGCGAACCCGGACGCTTCCGGTCGGACGGCGACCGCGGCGGACGGTTCGCACCCGTCACGGCGTGGGCGGGGCCGTGGCCGCTCGTCGTGCGGTGGTGGGAGTCGGGCGGACGACGACTGCACCGCCTGCAGCTCGTCGACGCCGAGGGGCGGGCGTGGTACCTGGTCCTCGCCGACCACCGCTGGTGGGCAGAGGCGATCGCGACGTGAAGGACGGACACTGATGGGGTACAACAACCCGCCGATCCCGTGGTCGCAGTTCGAGCGCGCCCTCTCCGACAAGCGGAGCCCGGGGACGACCCCCGAGGGCGACGGCGGCGACAGTCCTGCCTGGTCGCGGAAGCGTGCGCCGTACCGTCCGGCGGACGTCGCCTCGCCGGACGCGCCGCCCGCGGTGCCGTACGCGGAACTCCACGCGCACTCCACCTTCAGCTTCCTGGACGGGGCGAGCCCGCCCGAGCACCTGCTCGAGGAGGCCGCGCGACTCGGCCTGCACGGACTGGCGATCACCGACCACGACGGCTTCTACGGCGCCGCGCGGATGGCCGAGGTCGCGGAGACGTACCCGAGCGTCACCACCGTCTACGGCGCCGAGCTGTCCCTCGGACTGACCGGACCGCAGAACGGCGTACCCGACCCGGAAGGCTCACACCTGCTGCTCCTCGCCGACGGGCAGGACGGGTACCACCGGCTGGCCGGCGCGGTGACGGCCGCGCACCTCGCCGCGGGCTCCGAGAAGGGGCGTCCCCGGTACGACCTCGACGACCTCGCCGAGCGGTCGGGCGGACGGTGGCGGGTGCTCACCGGCTGTCGGAAGGGCACCGTCCGCCAGGCCCTCGAACGCGGCGGCGAGAGCGCTGCCGACCAGGCGCTGCGGGCGCTGCTCGACCGGTTCGGGACGGGCTCCGTCGTCGTGGAGCTCTCCGACCACGGGGACCCGCTCGACAGCGCCCGGAACGACGTCCTCGCCGCGCTCGCCGCCCGGCACGCGCTGCCCGTCGTGGCGACCGGGAACGTGCACTACGCCACCCCGGACCGGTTCCCGGTGGCGACCGCCCTGGCCGCCGTCCGCGCCCGGCGCAGCCTGGACGAGATCGACGGGTGGTTGCCGGCCGCCGACACCGCGCACCTCCGGTCCGGTGCCGAGATGGCCAGGCGGTTCGCCCGGTGGCCGGGTGCCGTCGAACGGAGCGTGGTGCTCGCCGACGAACTCGGCTTCCAGCTGAAGACCGCGAAGCCCGGGCTGCCCGACCTCGACGTGCCGGACGGCCACACGGCGATGACCTGGCTGCGCGAGCTCACCTGGCGTGGGGCCCGTCGGTTCTACCCCGGGGACGCGGACGGCGTCGACGCGCACAAGCGGGAGCGCATCGAACGCGAGCTGTCGGTCATCGAGGACAAGGGCTTCCCCGGGTACTTCCTCATCGTGCGCGACATGGTGCAGTTCGCCCGCGAGCGGGGGATCCTCTGTCAGGGGCGGGGTTCGGCCGCGAACTCGGCGGTCTGCTACCTGCTCGAGATCACCGCCGTCGACTCGATCCGGTACGGCCTGCCGTTCGAGCGGTTCCTGTCGGCCATGCGCGACGAGGAACCGGACATCGACGTGGACTTCGACTCCGACCGGCGCGAAGAGGTCATCCAGTACGTCTACGACAAGTACGGCCGGTTCAACGCCGCGCAGGTCGCGAACGTCATCACCTACCGGCCGAAGGGTGCGGTGCGGGACATGGCGAAGGCACTCGGACACAGCCCCGGACAGCAGGACGCCTGGTCGAAGCAGGTCGAACGGTGGGGTTCGGTCACCGAGAGCCAGGACCACGACATCCCGGAGCCGGTGGTCGACCTGGCCCAGCAGGTCCTCGGGTTCCCGCGGCACCTCGGCATCCACTCCGGCGGGATGGTCCTGACCGACCGGCCGGTGGGCGAGGTCGTGCCGATCGAGCACGCCCGGATGGACGGTCGGACCGTGCTGCAGTGGGACAAGGACGACTGCGCGTACATGGGGCTCGTGAAGTTCGACATGCTCGGACTCGGCATGCTCGCCGCGCTGCAGTACTCGTTCGACCTGGCCGCCGACCACTGCGGGGAGCGGTGGGACATGCACTCCATCCCGAAGGAGGAGCAGGGCGTCTACGACCAGCTCTGTCGCGCGGACACGATCGGCGTGTTCCAGGTGGAGTCCCGTGCGCAGATGGGCACGCTGCCCCGGTTGCTGCCGCGTCGGTTCTACGACCTCGTGATCGAGGTCGCCCTCGTGCGCCCCGGGCCGATCCAGGGCGGGGCGGTGCACCCGTACATCCGCCGGCGCACGGGTGAGGAACCGGTGACCTACATCCACCCCGCGCTCGAACCGGTGCTGGAACGGACGCTCGGGGTCCCGCTGTTCCAGGAGCAGCTCATGCAGATGGCCATCGCGGTCGGCAACTGCTCCGGGGACGACGCCGACCTGCTCCGTCGGGCGATGGGGTCGAAGCGCGGCCTCGAGAAGATCGACCGGCTCCGGGACAAGCTCTACCGGGGCATGGCGGAGAACGACATCCACGGCGAGGACGCCGACGCCATCTACGCCAAGATCCAGGCGTTCGCGAACTTCGGCTTCGCGGAGAGCCACTCGATCAGCTTCGCGCTCATCGTCTACGCGAGCGCGTGGATGCGGCTGCACTACCCGGGGGCGTTCCTGGCGGCGCTGCTCCGTGCGCAGCCGATGGGGTTCTACTCGCCGCAGACCCTCGTCGCCGACGCTCGCCGGCACGGGGTCCGCGTGCTCCGGCCGGACATCCTGCGGTCCGAGGTCGACGCGACGCTCGAACCGATCGAGGGTCTGACGGACGCGGTCGGGGACGACGCCTGCCTGGCCACCGAGCAGCCGCCGGTGCTGCCGTTCGACCGGGACGCCCCCGACGACACCGCCGCACACCGTCGTGACGGTGCCTCCGCCGTGCGGCTCGGCCTCGCCGAGGTCGCGTCGCTCGGCCGCCGGAGCGCCGAGCGGATCGTCGCCGAGCGGCGGACGAACGGACCGTTCACGGACATGTCCGACCTCGCACGCCGGGTCGGCCTCACCACCGCGCAGCTCGAGGCGCTCGCCGCCGCGGACGCGTTCGAGTCGCTCGGGGTCGATCGTCGTGGTGGCATGTGGTCGGCGGCGCAGGCGGCGGCGGAGCGCCCCGACCAGCTGCCGGACACCCAGGTCGTCGTGCAGCCGCCGCTGTTCGGGCAGATGACGAGCGGGGACGTCCTCATCGCGGACATGTGGTCGACGGGGATGTCCACGGACGACCACCCCGTCGGGCACCTCCGCGAGCGGTTGTCGGCGCGCGGGGTGCTCAGCGTCGAGGACACCAGGACGGCGGAGACCGGTCGGCGCGTGGAGGTCGGCGGGATCGTGACGCACCGGCAGCGCCCGGCGACGGCGTCGGGGATCACGTTCCTCAACGTCGAGGACGAGTCCGGCCTGGTGAACGTCATCTGCAGCGTCGGGGTGTGGGGCCGGTACCGCCGGGTGGCACGGGAGTCCCCGGCGGTCATCGTGCGGGGGATCCTCGAGCGGTCACCGGACGGGGTGGTCAACCTCGTCGCCGACCGCATCGAGCACCTCCCGCTCGCCGTCCGGACACGGTCGCGGGACTTCCAGTGACCGCCGCTCCCGTCCCCGGGACGCACCGCTGGTGACGACACACCGGGAGCCTGTGACGCGCACCGACCGCCGCTCCCGTCCGGGTCAGTGCGCTGCGCGCACCGCCGGAGCGTCCCGCACCTCGGGCACCCGAACGGTCACCTCGAGCCCACCCGTCGGCAGGTTGCGGAGGGCCGCCGTGCCGCCCGCCCGTTCCGCCACCGCCCGAACGATCGCGAGCCCGAGGCCGGACCCGCCCGGCATCGGGACCCCGCCGGTGGTCGGGTCCGGGTCGCGGCGGGAGGTGCGGGCCTCGTCGGGTCGGGTGAAGCGGTCGAACGCGACCGGCACGAACGACTCCGGGACGCCGGGGCCGTCGTCCGTGACCTGCAGCACCCCCTCGCCCGAGGCGGCCCGCCAGCTGACGAGCACGGTGCCTCCGCGGGGGAGCGCCGCGACGGCGTTGCCGGCGGTGTTCGTGACGAGCTGTGCCATGCCCCCGGTGTCGAGCCGGTACCGCGGCTCGTCGGAACCGTCGGAACCGTCGGAACCGTCGGCCACGGTCGGCGGTTCGAGTTCGAAGTCGACGGTGACGTCCTTCGCGCTCGCGATGAGCCGCACCCGGTCGACGGCGGCCATCACCTCGTCACCGAGGTCCGACCAGGTCGTGGCGGACTGCGGGGCACCGTCGGCCGCGCGGCGCTCCGACTCCTCGATCCGCGAGAGCGTGAGCAGGTCGTTGGCCAGTCGGGAGAGCCGGGCGACGCTGTTCTTCGCCCGCTCGATGTGCGCGGCGAGTGCGCGGGCGTCGTCCCGGTCGAGCGCGGCGAGGTCGAGCTGCGTGGTGAGGATCGCCAGCGGTGTGCGGAGCTCGTGGCTCGCGTCCGAGACCATCTGGCGTTCGCGTTCGGTGGCCTGTCGCGTCCGCGCCAGGAAGGCGTTGAGGGTCGTCGCGAGCGAGGCGAGTTCGTCCTGCGCCGGGCCGACCGGCAACTCGGCACGTTCGGGGGCGACGGACAGCCGCTCGGCTTCGCGACGCATCCGGTTGACCGGACGGAGTGCGGTGGTGGCCAGCACCCACGACGCGACGCCGAAGGCCAGGAGGATCGCCAGACCGGTGAAGGACAGCGTCGTGGTGAGTTCGTCGACGACGATCGCCTCGGCCTGCGAGTTGCGGGCAGCGACGACGGTCCAGCGACCGGCCTGGTTCACCGGGTGTTCGACGACCACGCGGTACTGGGACCCGCCGAGCTCGACGACCGAGGTGCCGGCCGGCGTCGTCCGCAGACTGCCGAGCGACTGCTCGAGGCGGCGCGGCATCGAGGACAGGGTGATCTCACCGGTGGGGGAGACCACGGCGACGAACTGGGCGTTGCCGGGTGGTGAGAGGTTCGGGTCGCTGTCGACCTCGAGCGTCGCGACGTACGGGTCCGTGTCGGCGTCGAGCAGGGTCTCGGTGGCGCTCGCCACGACGTTGACCACCTGCAGGCGCATCACGAGCACGAGCAGGGCGATGACGACGGCGGCGATGACGGTCGACCCGATCGTGATCCGGGCGCGCAACGACAGCGACCGCAGCCGGGACGGTCGGCCCCCGGCCACCCGCCCCGCGGTCACGCCGCCGTCCGACCGCACCACGCGGTCGTCAGGCCGTGACGAGGTCGAGTCGGTAGCCCCGACCGCGCACGGTGCTGATGGCCACGGTGGCCTCCTGCGCGACGAGCTTCTTCCGCAGGTAGGAGATGTACTGCTCGACGACGTTCGGGTCCACGTGCTGCGACCCGTCCCAGACCTCCTCGAGGATCTTCGGCCGGTCGACGACGGTGCCGACCGAGCGCGCGAGGAGGCGCAGCAGGGCGAACTCGGTGGGGCTCATCGCGACCCGCTGCCCCTTGACGGACACGCGACGGGCCTCCGAGTCGATGGAGACGTCCCCGACCTCGATGGTGCGCGGGGCGCCGGTCGGCTCGCGACGCCCCAGGGCCCGCAGACGTGCGGTGAGCTCGGCGAAGGCGAAGGGCTTGGTGAGGTAGTCGTCCGCGCCCGCGTCGAGCCCGAACACACGGTCGTCGACGGCGTCCCGCGCGGTCACGAGCAGGATCCGGACCGGGTCCTCGCGCTCGCGGACGCGCCGCGCCAACTCGAAGCCGGACATGCCGGGCATCATCACGTCGACCACGGCGATGTCGTAGGGCTGCTCGCCCAGCGCGATGAGTGCCTCCACACCGTTCTCGACCGCGGTGACGCGGTACCCCTCGGCGGCGAGCCCGCGCTCCATGAGCGCGCGCATCTCGTCGTCGTCCTCGACCACCAACAAGCGCATCTGGACCTCCTGCGACCATCGTGGCACCGAACGCGGACCGCGTGGGCGGTTCCGTCGTCACGACGCCTGAGCAGCGACACAGCCCACCGGTGCGGGCTGCGGTCAGTGGACACCCGAGACTGACGGGTACTGACGGTACCCCCTTCGTTGCTATGCTCCGCCTCGGACGCTGCACCCGACAGACCGTCCTGTACTTGGGGGAAGCATGCACGACCCGGACCTTCCGGAGATCGTCCGCCTGCGCGCCGAGCTCGACTCCGCCTGGAAGGGCGTCGTCGGCCTCGGAGCGCTCGACGGACCACACCGCGACCGCGTGGTCGCCGACCTGCGCACGGCCGTGCCGGACAGCGCCGGTCGCGCAGCACGGGCGGTCGGACCGGAGGCGGTGGTCGCCGAGATCGGCCGGTTCGCCGACGTGGAGATGGGCACCTCGGACCCGACGTGGCCCGCAGCCGACGTCTGGCGCGAGGTGCTGTCCACCGCCACCGAGGCCGCACGGGCAGCGGGCGAGCGGGTCTGCTGAACCGGGGGCCGGCGTCAGTCGTCCTCGCCGAGGAGTTCCTCGCGCACGCGTCGGACGTCCTCGAGCAGGGCTCCGATGAGCACCCAGTGCCGGGAGTTCGGCCGGACCACCGCGAGCGGGGCCGTCAGGGCGTGCTCGAGCCTGGCGTCCTCCGGGCCGTCGTCGAGTTCACCCGGCGTCAGCCGCGCTGACTCCACCTGTGCACCGAGGCGTCGGACGTCGGCGCCGATCCGGGCGACCTCGGTGGCGATCCGACCGACCATCGGGTCGGCCCGCAGGTCGGGGGCGGTGTTGTCCCGGACGGCACGGGTCATGCCGGTCACGCGCGTGACGAGGACCCGGAGGTGTTCGGCGACCGCGACGTCCCGCTCGAGGATCGTGCGGTGCCGGCCGCCACGCGGGTTCATCGTGAGGGAGTCGCGCGCCGACGTCAGCGCCGCCTCGGTCCTGCCGTGCTGCTGGCGGAGTGCGCGGGCCTGGCGGAGTGCCTCGTCCCACCGTCCGGCGTTCCACCCCTCGGTCAGTCCGACGGCGATCCGCTCGAAGGCGGCGGCCGTGTCCCGGGCGAGCCGCGCGACCGCCAGGTGCGCGGGTTCGATGAGCACCGGCGGGACGATGACGGCGTTCACCGCGAGGGCGACGACCGCGCCGACCACGGTCTCGAGGATCCGGTCGGCCGAGTAGTTCGGCGTGACGACACCCGCGGTGAGCACGAGCATGCCGCTGATGCCGACCTGCGTCGCGGAGGTCGGTGTGAGCCGCAGTGCCCAGGCGAGCAGGATCGCGAGGACGACGACGAGCAGGACGACCGCGACGGCGTCGCCGAGGAGCAGGTGCACCCCGGTGGCGAGCACCACGCCGAGCAGCACGCCCGCGCTCCGCTCGAGGCCCTTGACGAACGACTGGTTGATGCTCGGCTGGACGACGAGCAGGGCGGCGATCGCGGCGAAGGTCGGGAAGGGCCCGCGGATGAGCAGTTCGCACAGGAGCACCGCCGCGACCACCGCCACCGCGGTCTTCACGACCTGCAGGAAGGGTGTGCGACTCGAGCTGCGGAGGGGCGCGACCGGGTTCACGCTCCCACGGTAGCCACGAGCCGCACGCCGAGCCGGGCACGAACGCGACGGATCCCCGGTGACACGGTTGACTGTGGACGTGTGGCCGAACCATGAGCGAGTCATCCCCGAGGCCTTCGCGGGGTCCGGGACGACGGTCGTCGCCGCGCGCGCGCACTCGGTCGAGCCGTCCGGCAACGGCTACCTGTACGGCTACGAGGTGGACACCGTCGACCGCGCCGGGCAGCGCGCCACCGTCCTGACCTACGTCGACACCGGTGGCACCCACGACCAGAACAGCGCCATCGTCACCGATCCGACGACCGGCGACCCGGTGTCGGTGTGGGCCTACCCGAACGACCCGGGCCTCCCGGTCCTGCCGCAGGTGACGTACCGCGACGCCGTCGCCGAGCTCCTCACCACGCTCGGGCTGCCGGTGACGAACCCGACGCTGACGGTCGCCGCGTACCGACCGGGGAAGCGCGCCGTCGTCCGCGTGGACGCCCCGGAACGGACCCTGTTCATCAAGATCGTCCGTCCGCACCGGGTCGCCCCGATCGTCCGGACCCACGAGCAGTTCGCCGCCGCCGGCCTCCCCGTGCCGCGGGTGCTGGCGAGCCGCGGCGACGGACTGCTCGTCCTCGAACTCGTCCGCGGCGTGCCCGCCGGCAGCCGGATCACCGACATCGCCGACGACCCGCGGTTCGTGGCGTCCCTCGCCGCGCTCACCGGGCGGATCGCCACGGTGCCGATGACGCAGCAGGCCCGGGCCGACGCGATGGACCACGCCGACTGGCACCGTCGGACGCTGACGACCGCGCTCCCCGGCGACGCCGAGGAGATCGACCGGCTGTACGACGCCATCGGCCGCCGCTCCATCGGGTGGGCCGCGGGCCAGAAGCAGGTCGTGCACGGGGACCTGCACCTCGAGCAGGTGTTCGTCGACGAGGACGAGCCCTGGCGCATCTCCGGCCTGCTCGACATCGACACCGCCGGGTGGGGACACCCGGTGCGCGACATCGGCGCCGTGGTCGCGCACCTCGTCGTCACCGGGCTCTGGCACCGGTCGCGCGGGGACGCCGAGCGTGGGGCCGCCGCCGAGCGTCTCGCCGACGCCGTCGCCCGCGACTGGGTCGCCCGCAACCCGCAGGAGGCCGAGCGCATCGGACCCGCCATCGGCGCGCAGCTCCTCGCCCACGCCGGCGGCCAGGCCACCACCGGGTCGGCGAACGGCATCGCGACGGCGGAGCAGCTGCTCGCCGCGACGCGGGCCGCCCTGGCGGAGCCGGCCCCGAGCCTCCCGTCCGGCTCCGGCCGTCCGCGGTCCGCGCCGCGCGTCTGACCAGCGGTCCCGACGAGGACGGTTCCGGCTGCGGTCCGGGAGGCAGCGTCGCCGTACGTCGACGGCGACCGGCCGGGAGGCCCGCCACGCGCGGCGGGCGGGGAGTCGCCTCCGACGTCGGCTGGGGAGTAAACTGACCGCGCACGCACCGCGTGCTCGCATGTCGCGTCGATTCCTGCCGCGACGACCGGTCGCCTGACCGGTGCGGGTGCCGGATCCGCGTCGTCCGGGTTCGGACCTCCTGGGGTGGGCCTCTCATCGAGGCGTGGCCCTCCGGAGGGCGGAGCTCTCCGGGGGCACAGTTCCGGGACGACGCGTGCGTGCGACGGCGCCGGACCTCCCGCGCAGGCCGTTCCATCGACCACCGGTCCTCACCCTGGGCCGTGCGATGCGGTCAGCCGGACGATCCGGTGCGCTCCGGGCCACGGCGGCCCGGGGAGGACCCGGGTGCGACGGACGCACCGACACGACTTCCGCCCGTACCGGGTGGCTCGCCCCGACGAGGGCGGAACAGGAGGAGCCTTGGCTCGATCAGGTACCCGCCGCGCTGCCGGTGGCACGCGGACGGCGTCGCGCCGGACCCGGCCGCTCGACAACGACGGCCTCATCCCCGTCCTCGCCCGTGCCGTCCGCGAGGTCGAGGCCGCCGCGCAGCGCGGAGCCCTCAAGGCCACGAACCGCACGAAGTTCCAGGCAGTGGCGCTGCTCATGCGTGAGGAGCGTGCCCGCGTGAAGGCGGACACGACGCTCACCGACGCACAGCGTGCCGAGCAGCTCAAGCGCCTGGACGGCGTCGCGACGATCCTGGCGAAGACCGCCGCCCGGGACACCAGCGTCATTCAGCTCCTGACCGAGGAGGCCGCGGTCTCCGAGGCCACCCGCACCGTGAAGCGCGACATGATGATCGCCGCCGGCATGGAGCTCCGGCCCGAGGACCTCGTCATCGCGGCCGAACCCACCGCGGCGGTGGAGACCCCCGAGCGTGCCGTCGTGCCGCAGGCGGTCGTGCAGCGCAAGCTCGCCAACCCGTTCCTGCCGCCGGACTTCGCGCTCGCCGACCAGCCCGTCGCCCATCCCCGCCGGCTGGCGAACTGGGAGCTCTTCGGTCCGCTGTTCAAGTCGTTCGAGTACGGCGCCGGCGGGGGAGCAGCGTCCATGCCGCTGCCCGAGCCCGCGTCGCTGCACACCCCCTCCGGTGTGACGCTGATGAAGCACCAGGCCGAGCTCGTCACCTCCGCCGCGCAGGGACACCGCACCTTCCTGCTCGCCGACGAACCGGGTCTCGGCAAGACCGCGCAGTCGCTCCTCGCGGCGGACGCGGCCAAGGCCTTCCCGCTGCTCGTCGTCGTCCCGAACGTCGTCAAGACGAACTGGGCGCGCGAGGCCGAGCGCTGGGTGCCCAACCACCGCGCGACCGTCATCCACGGTGACGGGCAGGACCTCGACGGCTTCGCCGACATCCTCATCGTCAACTACGAGATCCTCGACCGGCACGTCGGCTGGCTCGGCACGTTCGGCTTCAAGGGCATGGTCGTCGACGAGGCGCACTTCATCAAGAACAAGGAGTCGCAGCGCTCGAAGTACGTGCTGCAGCTCGCCGAGAAGATCCGGGAGCGGACGGCGAACCCGCTGCTCATGGCCCTGACCGGTACCCCGCTCATCAACTCCGTCGAGGACTTCCGCACCATCTGGGAGTTCCTCGGCTGGATCGACGACAAGAAGCCCCGCGCACAGCTCATGAACGAGCTCGAGGAGATCGGGCTCACCCCGGCCGATCAGGGCTTCTTCACCGAAGCGCGGAAGGCCGTGATCGACCTCGGCATCGTCCGACGGCGCAAGGTCGACGTCGCGTCGGACATCCCCGCCCGCCGGATCGCCGACATCCCCGTCGAGCTCGACGGTGACGAGGGTCGCTCCATCCGCGACGCCGAGCGCGAGCTCACCGCGAAGCTCGTCAAGCGGTACCACCAGGCGCTCGCCGCCCGCACTGGCCAGGACCCGGTGGTCGGCATCGACGAGAAGCTCGTCCGCCAGGTCGCCCGCTGGGAGCTCGAGGACCAGGACGCCTCGTCCACCGGCGAGAACGTGTTCTCCATGGTGCGGCGCATCGGCCGGGCCAAGGCGCAGCTCGCGGCGGACTACGCGGCGCAGCTCGCCTCGAACGTCGGCAAGGTGGTGTTCTTCGCGAAGCACCTCGACGTGATGGACCAGGCGGAAGAGGTCTTCGCCCGTCGGCACCTGCGCACGGCGACGATCCGCGGCGACCAGACGCCGGCGCAGCGCACGGCCGAGATCGACTCGTTCGTGAACGACCCGGACGTGGCCGTCATCGTCTGCTCGCTCACCGCGGCGGGTGTCGGGCTCAACCTGCAGGTGGCGTCCAACGTCGTCCTCGCCGAGCTGTCCTGGACGAGCGCCGAGCAGACCCAGGCGATCGACCGCGTGCACCGCATCGGGCAGGAGGAGCCGGTCACCGCGTGGCGCATCATCGCCGCGCAGACGATCGACACGAAGATCGCCGAGCTCATCGACAGCAAGGCCGGACTCGCGGCCCGGGCGCTCGACGGCTCGGACGAGGAGGTCGTCGACTCCGGCGACATCCAGCTCGACGCCATGGCCGCGCTACTCATGGACGCGCTCAGCCGCTAGCGCTCGGCGGCGCTCGCTGCCCAGCCCCGGCGCCGTTCGGCACCGCACAACAGGAACCCGCTCGAACCACGGACGTCCGTGGTTCGAGCGGGTTCTCGTTGTGCTGGGCCAGCTCGCGCCGGGCCGCGCCGCGCGCGTCAGACGCGCGACTGGACCTCCGCCAGGGACGGGTTCGTCGCGGTGCTGCCGTCCGGGAACACCAGGGTCGGCACGGTCTGGTTGCCGCCGTTGACCTCGGCGACCAGCTCGGCCGTGCCCGGCGTCTGCTCGATGTCGACCTCGCGGAAGGGCACACCGGCCTTGGTCATCTGGTTCTTCAGCCGGGCGCAGTAGCCGCACCAACTCGTGGTGAACATGGTGACGCCGCCGGCCTGGGGCACGAACGCGTCACGGGTGATCGTCTCGCTCATGTCCTCATTCTCGCCCTGCTCCCCGGGAGGCTCTTGACCGGCTTGTCCTACATAGCTAGGTTACGAGCATGGAACCGTTGCTCCGCGTCACCGCTCCGACGCTCGACGTCCTCACCGCCCTGCTCGCGGCAGAGGGCCCGGCCTGGGGGCTGCAACTCATCAAGGTGGTCGGACGGCCGTCCGGCACCGTGTACCCGATCCTCGAACGACTCGAGCGTCAGGGGTGGGTCGACTCCAGCTGGGACGACGACGCCGAGCGTTCCGGGCCCCGTCGCCGCCTCTACGAGTTCACCGCCGACGGGCGTCAAGCTGCGGACGAGCTCGTCGACGCTCGACGAACAGCCGACGCCGCAGCCACCCGTCCCGCACCGCGCCCGAGCACCCGGCCGGTGACCTCGTGACCGCGTTCAGCCGCGCCCTCGTCGCCGCCGCCGTGGCCGTCTCACCCGCCGAGCACCGCCCGGTCCGGCGCGAGCAATGGCAGGCGGACCTGCGCGACGCGGCCGACTTCGGGCTCTCACCGACGGCGTTGGCCTTCGGCGCCTTCACCACCGCACTGTTCCACCGCCGAGGGGTTCGGCGTACCACCTGGGGAGAGACCATGACCACCGCACCGTTCTCGACAGCGGCGACACCACACACCATCCGCACCGTCCCGGTGCTGGTCACGGTCGCCGTCCTGGCGATCCTGATGACCGGACCGTGGCTGATCCTGCAGCCCAACTACGGGTACGAGAGCGACCTCGACCGCACCGTCGGCGTGATCGGTTTCTGGCTCCTGTCGTACCTGGTCCCGGGCGCAGCGGTGACCGCGGCGGCCTTGCTCCTGCCCGGATCGAGTCCCGGTCGCCGTCGCCTCGGTGCCGCGTTGATCGCGGCCGCTGCGGTCGGTGCGGTCGTCACCCCGCTCGTCGTCCCGGATTCTGGTTGGCCCGTCAGCATCCTGCCGGCGGTGCTGCCGTCCCTCCTCGCGCTCGCCGGCTGGCTCGTCGCGATCGAGGCGCCACGACGCGGCTGGCTGCTCCTGCTCGTTCCGCTCGGAGTGGCGACCCTGATCGAGAGCGGCGCGCTGTGGGTGGTCGTCCCGATCCGGCTGCAGCCGTGCATCATCTCCCTGCTCGGGTTCGCCGTGGTCGTCGCCGGGCTCCTGGCCTGGCGAACCGCTCGGTCCAGCCGAGGCACCCGTGGTGAGGAGCATGCCGCCACCCTGGTAGACAGGACCGCGTGAGCGACACCCACCTCGAGATCGAGCGCACCTACGACCTGCCCGACGGAGCCCCGCTCCCCGACCTGATCGGCGTCGGCGGCATCATGCGGGCTGACCACCAGGAGCCGTTCGAGCTCGACGCCACCTACTGGGACACGCAGCGGTACGACCTGGTCGCCGCGCACGTCACCGTCCGCCGTCGCACCGGGGGACACGACGCCGGCTGGCACATCAAGCGCGCCGAGTCCGACACCGTCCGGCACGAGCAGCACTTCCCGCTCACCGAGGACCCGGACACCGTGCCCGACGAGGTCCTCGCCGCCCTGTTCACCGAGCGCCGGGGCCGCGGACTGCACCCGGTCGTCCGCATCACCACCACCCGCACCGTCACCCGCCTGCTCGACGAGGACGGCGACCAGATCGCCGAACTCGCGGACGACCGGGTCGTCGCCGAACGGCTCGACGACGACGCTCCGGCCGACCCGCGCACGTGGCGTGAGGTCGAGGTCGAGACCCTCGGCGGTGTGGACGAACAGGTCGCTCACGAGCTCTTCGCCGCGCTCGACGGTCGGTTCGCGGCCGTCGGTGCCGGCCCCGCCGCCGTCGCGTCCAAGCTGGCACGCGGGCTCGCCGGCGCACCCGCACCGCGCCTCCAGACCGTCGACCGTCCCGAGAAGGGGACGACCGCGCGCATCCTCACGAAGCGTCTCGGGAAGCTGCGCTCCGCGCTGCTCGGCCAGGAGGCCCGGCTGCGCTCCGGCGAGAACGCTGAGCTCCGCGACGTGGCCGCGACGACGCTGGAGATCGCGGCGATCCTGCAGACCTACCGACCCGCGTTCGCCGCCGGTGACGCCGTCGACCGCGCCGTCGCCGGTGCCGACGCCCTCGCCGACGTGGCCGCCCGCGCCGCGCTCGCCGAGTACCTGGTCGAGCGGCTGCCGCGGGCGTCGACGCCGGCGCAGGACGCCCTCGTCGACGCCATGACCCGCGAACGCATCCTCGCCGCCACGCGCGAGCGACGCGACTCCGCGGTGCGGGACGTCGTCGCGGCGCTGCACGGGGAGCCGTTCCTGGAGCTCCTCGACGCCCTCGACGACGCCGTCGAGCGGCCCGCCCCGACCGAGTGGGCGCTCCGGTCGCCGAAGAAGGTCGCCCAGGACGTCACCGCAACGGTGAAGCCCCACGTCCGGGAGCTCGTGCGCGACGCCGTGGCCGACGACACCTCCGACACGGCGGCCGCACGCGAAGCAGCCGACCGGGCTGCGACCGAACTGGCCTGGCAGGGGACGATGCGCGCACGACTCGCGATGGACGTGCTCGGGGACGACGCCTTCCCGCACGCGCTGTGGAAGCGCATCGGGACCGCCGCCGACGTCCTCACCGAGCGGGTGCGGTCGCTGTACGCACTCGACGCGCTCCGCACGCACTCCGGGATCGCCGATCGCGGAGGCGAAGGGACGTTCGGGTACGGCGTGCTCGCCGGCGACCGGGTCCGGCTGGCGGAGGAGTCCTACGACGAGGCGGTGCACGCGCTCAACCGCGTGTGACCGTCGGACACGACGACGGCGCGCACCCGGGTCGGGTGCGCGCCGTCGTCGTGTCGGTCGCGGGGTCCGCTCAGCCGGCCGCGATCGGGTTCGCCGTAGCGGCCGCAGGGGAGACGTCGGCCAGACCGAGGACGTCGAGCAACCAAGCCAGTTCGAACGCCCGCTCCTTCCACGAGTCGTACCGTCCGCTGACGCCACCGTGGCCGGCGGCCATCTCCGTCTTCAGCAGGACGGGAGCCCCGACCTCGCGGAGCTTCGCGGTCCACTTCGCCGGCTCGACGTACAGCACGCGGGTGTCGTTGATCGAGGTCACGGCGAGGATGCGCGGGTACTGCACGTCGTCGCGGACGTTCTCGTACGGCGTGTACTCGCTCATGTAGCGGTAGACCTCGGCATCGTGCAGCGGGTCGCCCCACTCGTCCCACTCGATCACCGTGAGCGGCAGGTCCGGGTCGAGGATGCTCGTCAGCGCGTCGACGAACGGCACCGCGGCGAGGATGCCCGCGAACCGCTCGGGGGCCAGGTTCGCCACCGCGCCCATCAGGAGCCCACCGGCGCTGCCGCCCTCGGCCACGAGCTGGTCGGCGCTCGTCCGACCGCTGTCGATCAGGTGCTCGGCGACGGCGACGAAGTCCGTGAAGGTGTTCTTCTTCGTCAGGGTCTTGCCGTCCTCGTACCAGTGCCGGCCCATCTCGCCACCACCGCGGACATGCGCGACCGCGAAGACCACCCCGCGGTCGAGCATCGACAGGCGCATGACGCTGAAGCCGGGGTCGATCGAGTGCTCGTACGACCCGTAGCCGTACAGGTGCAGCGGCGCCGGGGCGTCCGCGTCGACGGCGTCCTTGCGCCACACCAGCGAGATCGGGACGCGGGTGCCGTCGGCAGCGGTCGCCCAGTCGCGCTCCTGCACGTAGTCGGCCGGGTCGTACCCGCCCAGCACCGGCTGCCGCTTCAGGACGGTCACCTGTCCGGTCGTCAGGTCGAGGTCGCTCACCTCGGACGGCGTCACGAAGGACGTGTACCCGAGGCGGAGGGTCGGCTGGTCCCACTCGGGGTTGCCGCCGAGTCCGGCCGAGAACAGTGCCTCGTCGAAGGGGACCTCGTGGGGTTCGCCGTAGCCGTCGCCCTCGATCGGGATGACGGCGATCCGGGGGAGCGCCTCGGACCGGTACTCGAGCGCGAGGTGCCCGGCGAAGGCGTCCACCGACTCGATGCGCCGCTCCTCGTGGTGCGGGACGACCACGCGGCGGTCGGAGGTCGAGGTCGGGTCGTCCGCGGGCACGTCGACCAGCTCGAAGTTCTCCGCGCCGTCGTTGTGCAGGACGAGCAGACGGTCGCTGCCCCCGACGATCGCGTGCTCGATCTCGTACTCCACGCCCTCGCGACGCGGCCACACCACACGGAACTCGCCCGTGGGGTCGGACGCGTCGAGGACGAGCGCCTCGGAGGTGATCTTCGACCCGAGCTCGATGACGATGTACTGCGACGAACGGGTGACCCCGACGCCGACCCAGTACCGGTCGTCCGGTTCCTCGAACACGACCACGTCGGCGTCCGCCGCGGTGCCGACCTCGTGCCGCCAGATGCGGTCCGGGCGCCAGGACTCGTCCACCGTCGGGTAGAAGACGTACCGCCCGGAGGGGTCGAACGTCGCGCTGGCTCCGGTGTTCGGGATGGTGTCGGGCAGGTCCTGCCCGGTCTCGAGGTCGCGGACGGCGAGCGTGTACCGCTCGTCGCCCTCGACGTCGACGCCGTACACGAGGCGGCTGCCGTCGTCGCTGATGTCGTACGTGCCGAGCGAGAAGAAGTCGTGTCCGTCGGCGAGGGCGTTGCCGTCGAGGACGACCTCCTCGCCCGGGAGGGTGGCTGAGCCCTCGTCGAGGGACGGCGGCGTCCAGTCGTCCGGCCCGCTGATCGGGGCGCGGCACTGCACGCCGTACTGGCTGCCCTCGCTCGTGCGGGTGAAGTACCACCACTGGCCCATCCGCACCGGCACCGAGAGGTCGGTCTCCTGCACGCGGCTCTTCACCTCGTCGAACAGGCGGTCCCGCAGCGCACCGAGGTGCTCGGTCTGCGCTTCGGTGTACCGGTTCTCGGCCTCGAGGTACGCGACGGTGTCCGGGGACTCCTTGTCACGGAGCCATTCGTAGTCGTCGACGAAGTCGATGCCGTGGTGGGTCCGCGTCACGGGCCGCTTGGCGGCGGTCGGCGGGGTGGTCACGTCGTGCTCGCTGGTCACCCGGCCCACCCTATGCGTTCGGGATGGAGGCCCGACCCGGCTCCGTCTCCCCGTCACGCTGCCGCTGGGGTCAGACCGGAGGAGCCCGGTGCCGCTGCCGCCCGGATCCGCTCGGCGAGTGCGTCGAGTTCGGCCAGGACGTCCGACGCCACCCAGGCCCGGTCGCGTCGACGTTCCGTGACGGGGCGGAGCACGCCGGCGCCCACGAGCTCGTCGATCACCGCGTCGGTCCACGGCAGGTCCGCCGGGAGCGCTGCGCTCACCGAGGCCTCGGTCAGCACAGGATCGGCCAGGAGGACGCGGAGGAGGTCCGAGTGGTGTGTGACCCGCGGTTTGTGACCGGTCGGGCGGACCGCGCTCCGGTCGTGCTCGACCTCGTCGAGTCGGAGCGCGGCGAACTCGACCTCGTCGCAGACGACGCCGATCGCCCGTGCCGTCAGGCCGACGATCCCGTCGACGGCGCCGTCCCGGTAGCGCTCGAGCTCGGCGAAGTAGCCCGCTCGATCGGCGACCAGGGCGCCGGCCACGGGCACGACGAGCGCGGTCGTGACGCCGCGCCGCCGCAGGACCGCGTTGACGAGCGCTCGTCCGATCCGACCGTTGCCGTCGGTGAACGGGTGGACGGACTCGAAGTGGGCATGGGCGATCGCGGCCTGCGCCAACGCGTCGACGTCGTCCCGCGCGAGGAACGCGAAGAGGTCGGCCATCGCGGCGGGGACGTCGTCCGCGGGCGGCGGCACGTACGCGGCGTCCCGGGGAGACACCCCGCCGCCGATCCAGTTCTGCACCCGACGCCACTGCCCGGCGGCGGGGCCGTCCACCGGGTCGTCCCGCATGAGCACCGCGTGGGCGTCGAGCACGGACCGCTCGGTGACGCTGCCCCGACCGGCGGCCGTGATCATCCCGCGCAGGGCGGCGGTCGCCCCGACCATCGCCGTGGCACTGCCGTTCGCGCGGATGCCGACGAGCGCCCGGGCGTAGTCGTCGAGCGTGGCGTGCTCCTCCTCGATCCGGGACGACGAGACCGCCTCGGTCCGGGCGAGCAGCAGGTCGAACGCGGCCGTGCGGTCACCGAGCCGGCGGTCGAGGTCCACCAGGCGGTCGGTCGCGCGTGTCAGCAGAGCGGCGAGGTCGGGCGGCGCCACGTACGTCTGCTCCGCGATCGCGGGCGGCAACGCACACCGCACCGAGCGTGTCATCCGGTCGGCGCGCGGCAGCCGCCGGTTGCTCCGCCACGGACGCGTGGTCGATCCATGGCGTGGCCAAGCCCCCGCGGCACGCCCGCTCCCGGTCGCCGCGCGTGGTGCACCCGACGCCCCGGGACGGAGCGCCCAGTCCGCGCCGATCGTGTCCGTGCTGCCGATCGTGACTGTGCTGTCGGTCGTGTCCGTGGTGCCCGTCATGCTGCCTCCCGTTCCTCGCACCGGCCGACGGTAGTGGCGGTGCGGCCCGATCAGCGAAGACCCCGGATGTCGTGTGCACGGGCCGGGCCGGCGCGGTCGGCCCGACCCGACCCGGCACGGCCACCGATCGGTACCGTTGTGGAATGACTGACAACACGTTCGTGATCATCGGTGCCCACGTCGTCCCCGTCGAGGGTGACGAGTTCGACGGCGGGGCGGTCGTCGTGCAGGACGGCCGGATCACCGCCGTCGGTCCAGACGTCACCCCGCCGGACGGGCTGCCGGTCGTCGACGCCGCCGGTGCCTGGCTCCTGCCGGGCTTCGTCGAGGCGCACGGGCACGTGGGCATCCACGAGGAGGCGAACGGCTCCGCCGGGAACGACACGAACGAGATGACCGGCCCGAACATGGCGGCGGTCCGCGCGATCGACGCGGTCGACATCGAGGACGAGGGCTTCCGCGACGCCCTGTCCGGCGGCATCACGAGCATCGTCGTCAAGCCCGGCTCCGGCAACCCGATCGGAGGGCAGACGGTCGCGATCAAGACCTGGGGCGGCCGCACCATCGACGAACAGCTCATCTCGGACAGCGTCAGCGTGAAGAGCGCCCTCGGCGAGAACCCGAAGCGCGTCTACGGCGAGAAGGGCCAGACGCCGTCGACCCGCCTCGGCGTCGCGAAGGTCATCCGCGAGGCCTTCCTGGCCGCCGACCACTACCGCGCTGCCCGCGACGCCGCTGCGCGCAAGGACGAGCCGTTCGAGCGTGACCTCACGAAGGAGACCCTCGCGCGCGTGCTCGACGGGGAGCTCGCCTGGGACCAGCACACCCACCGTCACGACGACATCGCGACGGCGATCCGCCTCGCCGAGGAGTTCGGCTACCGCCTGGTCGTGAACCACGGCACCGAGGCCCACAAGATCGCCGACCTGCTCGCCGAGAAGGGCATCCCGGTGGTCTACGGCCCGCTGTTCACGAGCCGGTCGAAGGTGGAGCTCCGTGACCGCGGCATCCCGAACCTCGCCACGATCGCGGCGGCCGGGGTCCGGGTCGCGATCACGACGGACGCCCCGGTCGTCCCGATCAACATGCTCGTGACCCAGGCCACGATGGCCGTCCGCGACGGGCTGCCCCGGCAGACCGCGCTCGAGGCGATCACCTCCGCCCCCGCGGACATCCTCGGTTTCGGCGACCGTGTCGGCCGCATCGCCGCGGGGTACGACGCCGACCTCGTCCTCTGGGACGGCGACCCGCTCGACGCGACCAGCCGCGCGCAGCGCGTCTGGATCGAGGGCCGCCAGGTCTTCGCCTACGTCGACGGTCAGGGCGTCACGACACCGCGCTGGTGACACCGTGTCGGACGGGAGGCGCGGCGCACTCCCGCCCCGTGCCTCCCGTCCGACGCGTCAGTCCTCGCGCGCCAGCAGGAAGTCGTTGATGCGCTCCGTCATGCTGAGGTCCATCTCGATCCGCACCCCGTTGACGGTGTGGATCGGTGCCGCCTGCCGGATGCTGGAGACCAGCCACAGCGCGTCGGCGGCCCGCAGGTCGTCGAGCGTGACGAGCTCGTAGGCGGTCTCGATGCCCTCCTGCTCGGCGAAGCGGAAGACGTCGGCCTGCGTGGTGCCGTCGAGGATGCCGATGTCGCTGCGGGGCGTCACGAAGCGGCCGCCCACGGACATGATGAGGTTCGCGCGGGTGCCCTCGAGCACGTACCCGTCGGTCGAGACGAACAGCGCGTCGTCGGCTCCACGGCGGACGGCTTCCCGGAGTGCCGCCATGTTCACCGCGTACGAGAGCGTCTTCGCGCCCTGCAGCAGCCACGGGGAGGTCCGCTCGACGTCGTGCCGGTAGCCGCGGTCGAGCGTGACGACGCCGATGCCCTCGGTGCGGTCACGCGTCTGGTCGGCCGACGGCGCCGCGTAGACCCACCCGGTCGGACGCCCGAGGCCCTCGACGCCCCGGGTGAGCACGGTCTTCGCGTACGCCTCGCGCACCGGGTCGAGCCGGGCACAGACGGCCTCGATCGCCCGCCGCCACGCGTCGACGTCCGGTTCCGGCAGGTCGAGCTTGGCGGCGGAGCGGACGAAGCGGGCCAGGTGCGCCTCGAGCGCCTGCGGTCGGCCGTCGATGACCGTGATCGTCTCGAAGACGCCGTCCCCGCGGGTGAGCCCGAGGTCCATCACCTGGACGTGCTCCTCGAGCGGCTTCTCCCACGTGAAGGCGTCCGCCTCCGGGTCGTGCGGGGCTGCGGACCGCGAGGGCTGGTTCAGGACGGCGAGGACGGTGTCGGTCATGCCACCCATCCAACCCCAGGTCAGCGACCGCCGGGCAGCGCGTCCATGAGTTTCCAGACCGCCTGCGTCAGCTCGGGGTGCTGGAGCGCGATGCGCCGGAGACGGTGGTACTCCTCGCCGTGTTCGGTGCCGTGACCGGAGGCCGGGTGCGCCGACCACTGGGAGCTCCGGCGGCCGATCCGGACGTCGACGTCCATGGCCTCGGCGCGGAGGATGAGCACGACCTGCTCGTCCACGGTCGGCAGCGTGTGCATGAAGTCCCACGGGTCGTCGCCCTGCCGGCAGCGGTGTTCGACGATGACCGAGATCTCCTCGGCGGCTTCGGCGCGCAGCACCTCGAGGCTGCGCCCCGCCCTCCGGGACTCAGCCATGACGCCCCCAGAGCACGCCTGCCATGCAACGAGCGTACGTCATCGGATCGGCCACACTGGACCACATGACCGAGCGCGACGAGAGCAAGTCCCAGCACCCGGCCGTGGTCGTCGTGTACCTGCTGCGGGACGGTGCGGACGGGCCGGAGGTCCTGCTCGGCGAGAAGCGACGCGGGCTCGGCACGGGCCGCGTGGTCGGTCCGGGCGGCAAGCGCGAGGGCGACGAGACGGCGGTCGAGACCGCCGTCCGCGAGGTCGCCGAGGAGGTCGGTCTCCGCGTCGACGCTGCCGACCTGGAGGCACGTGGCACGTTGGACTACCGGTTCCCGTTCCGCCCGTCCTGGTCCCAGGTGTCGGACGTCTTCGTCTGCCGCCGCTGGCAGGGGGAGCCGTCGGGCGGCGACGAGCTGGAGCCGCGGTGGGTGCCGGTCGACGCCGTCCCCTACGACGCGATGTGGGACGACGCGCGCTACTGGCTGCCCGGTGTGCTCGCGGGCGGTCGGGTCGAGGCGCGGGTCGTGTTCGCCGAGGACGACGCGACGGTCGCCGGGTTCACCGGGACGGGCATCGGGGAACCGGCCTGAGCGCCGGGGACGCCGGACGGTGAGGCCTGCGGGCCCGACGTCGACCGACGGTCAGCGCGACCGCTGTGTCCGCGTGCTGCCGGTCCGGGCCTCCTCGGCCGCGGCCATCACGTCCGCGTCCCCGCTCTGTCCGCCGAGCGGACGCACGAAGAAGTCCACGACCCCGAAGGCGATCGCGGCCACGAGCGAGAACATCGCCCAGCCGTCCCAGAGCCCGGCGACGCTGCGGCCGCCGCTCGGCGCGAGGACGATGCTCGTGACGTACGACATCGCCGCGAGCACGAGGAAGACGACGACGATCGTGACGAGGAGGCGGTGCCAGGCGATGCGGGACATGGTCACCCCAGGATACCGACGCCGGGAGCGCTACCGACCGCGGTCCAGCGGATCGTTCTCGAGCCCGTCGCGGCCACCGGTGAACACGTCGCCGCCGGCGCGGTCGTCCTCCCACCCGTCGTCGCGCACCACCTGCAGCGTGCCGGTCGCGGTCGAGGTCAGGCCGTGCCGCTCGAGCTCGGCGTCGCGCTCACGACCGAGGAACTCGCGGTTCGCGGTGTTCGCGTCCTGGAACATCGTGGTGCGGCCGGTGACGATCGCCCGGATGCGACGGCGCTCCCACCACTGCTTGCCGAAGTACATGAGCACGAGCCCGGCGGCCGCGTAGCAGGCCATGGTGATCAGCCCGCGGGCCGGACCGGGGCCGACGCCGTAGACCTCGTGCTTGATCATGTCGACCATGCTCGAGCCGACCACGACGTGGTTCAGCCACGCGAACGGCTCCGGCATGAACCACTTCGGGTAGGCCCCGCCGGAGGACGGCATCGACAGGAACACGAAGCAGATCATCGCGGGGGCGGCGATGAAGCGGCCGACGAAGTAGCTCAGCCCGTTGACCGCGAGTCCGATGGCCACGATCCACCCCCAGGCGATGAGCACGAGCGGCACGAAGTGCCCGGAGATCGCGCCGACGACCGGACCCGCGAGGGTGTTCGTGATGACGGAGATGACGAGACCGCCGACGACGATCACGGTCATGCGGGTGCGGTGCCGCAGGGGACCGCCCATGATGCCGATGAACATCGCGACCATGTAGCCGCCGATGCACCACGCGAGCATGACGTACATCGGGACGGTGCCGTACTCGTCCCGCGCCGGCAGCGCGGCGAGCTCGGTGACCTGCGGCGTCGCGACCCCGATGCCGGTCAACACGGCCGTCAGCGTCGCCGGGACGAGGTTCGCGACCTGGAACTGGTGCGCGCTGGCCTTGAAGAAGGTGTTGGCCGACGGGTCGTACGCGACCGCCATCGACCCGGCGAGGACGTCCCGCTTCGCGGCCGCGAGCGAGTCGTAGGTGTGGAAGACGAACTCACCCGGCAGGGCCTTCTGCACGGCCGCGACGAACGACGGGTCACTGCCGACGAGCGCCACTGGGACGTCGTGCGGATGCGGCGCGTGGAAGGCGAAGACGTAGCAGAGGCAGAAGCCGACGATGAAGAACAGCGGCATCCAGAGCTGCAGCCCGATGAGCTGGAGGGACGGGTGCAGGGTCGAGTACCAGCGCCGGTAGCGCCCGATCTGCTGCTTCGGCGGCGCGCTGGAGCGGGCAGCGGCGGGTGGACCGGCGGCCGTCCGCGCACCACCTGCCCGTTCCGGCAGGTCGTTCTTCCTCGGTCGGTCGTTCCGCGGCGTGCTCACTCGGCGCTGCGCTCCTGTCCTGTCGTCTGGCGCTCCACGATACGCCGCGGCAGCAGGGGTGCCTCCGGGGTGGGCGACGGGATCAGGAGCGGCTGCGGGAGGCCTGCGCGGAGTCCATCGCGAGCTCCTCGGCGTCGAGCGTCACGAGCACGCGGCGCATGACCTCCTCGTCGAGGTTGCCCTTCTCGCGCTCCTCGAGGACGATCTCGCGGCGACGGTCGAGCAGCTCGCGTCGGATGTCCTGGATCTGTGCGCCACGGAGGCGCATCGGGGCGTTGCGCTCCTCGTCCTCTTCTTCCTCGGCATCGCGGCGGAGGGTCTCGGCCTGCCGCTCGAGCCGGGCCTTCAGGCGGTTCACGACGCTGTCGACGGCCTGGTGTCCGTACTGCTCCGCCCAGGCCGGACGTCGGCGCTCGAGCAGGGCGATCGCCGCTTCGGTCGTGCGCTGGTTGAGGCGCATCTCGCTGCGGACGTCTTCCTCGCTCTCGCCGGGGTCCTGCACCTGCAACGCGCGGATCACGAACGGCAACGTCAGCCCCTGCAGCAGGAGTGTGCCCACCGTCACGACGAACGCGATGATGAAGATGGTGTCCTGCGCCTTGACCTGGACGGGGTCGGAGACGACGGCGACGGCTGCTGCGAGCGTGACGACGCCCCGCATGCCGGTCCACGAGATGACCGTGAGCTCCCGCCAGTTCAGCTTCGGCTCCGCCGTGCCGCGCAACCACCGCAGGGAACGGTGCCCGCGGGACAACCGGACGCGCAGCGGTCTCAGCCACCTGCCGTTGATCCGGTTGCGCGCGTAGGACTCGAAGACGAAGAGTGGACGGACGAGGACCACGACGACGAGCACGACGGCCGCCGCGGTGAGGGTCTGGGCCAGGCTGCGGTTGCTCTCGAGCAGGTCCTGCACGACCGTCTTCAGCTGCAGCCCGATCAGGGCGAACACGAACCCCTCGAGGATGACGTCGATGCTCGTCCAGAGCGGGCGCTCCTGCAGTCGCGTCGCGTACCCCTCCTTCGGCGAGTTGTACCCGATGTACAGGCCGGCGGTGACGACCGCGATGACGCCGGAGCCGGACAGGTGCTCGGCGAGGACGTACGCGACGAAGGGCAACAGGATGCTCATGATCGTCTCGACCACGGGGTCGTTGATGCGCATCCGGATCCAGTGCACCGCGACGCCGAGGACGATGCCCACCGCGAAGCCGACGCCGATCGCCAGGCCGAAGATGCCGAGGTCCTGCCAGATGGTGAGCGACGTGCCCGCGGCGATGAGCGTGAACACCCGGACCAGGGTCAGCGACGCCGCGTCGTTGATGAGGCTCTCGCCGGACAGCACCGTCATCACACGGCGGGGGAGTCCGAGCTTCCGGCCGATCGCGGCGGCGGACACGGCGTCCGGCGGAGCGACCACGGCGCCGAGCAGGATCGCCGCCGGCCAGTCCATGTCGGGGATGATCAGGTACGCGGCGAGTCCCACCGCGAGCGCCGTGACGATGACGAGGACGATGCCGAGTCGCCGGATCTGCTTGATCGACTGCCGGAAGCTCTGCCACGACACGTCGAGTGCCGCCGAGTACAGCAGCGGCGGCAGGATCACCGTGAGGATCACCTCGGAGTCGATCTCGATCTCCGGCAGGCCGGGCAGGAACGAGACGGCGAGCGCGACGGCCGTGACGAGCAGCGGGGCGGGCAGCCCCTTGGCGCGGGCGAAGCCGGTCACCGCGAGCGAACCGATCAACAGGATGAGGAGTTCCGCGGTGCCCATGAGGCCCATCCTCCCATCCGGATGGTTCGCAGGCTGAACGGTTCCGCAGCCCCGGTGAACGGCCGGTGGACGACAGGGTTTGCTCCGGAGCCGCCGGGCTGCGACACTTGCCCGCGGTGGACATCACACTCATAGTCGTCCTGGTCATCGCGTTGGCCCTCTTCTTCGACTTCACAAACGGATTCCATGACACCGCCAACGCGATGGCGACACCGATCGCCACCGGTGCCATGAAGCCGAAGGTGGCCGTGACGGTCGCCGCGGTGCTCAACCTCGTCGGTGCGTTCCTCAGCACCGCCGTGGCGACGTCGATCTCGCACGGGCTCATCAACGAGGGCCCCGGTGGCGTCGCCATCAGCCCCGAGATGATCTTCGCGGGCCTGATCGGCGCGGTCGTGTGGAACATGATCACGTGGTTGCGCGGCTTGCCCTCGTCGTCCTCGCACGCGCTCTTCGGCGGGCTCATCGGCGCCGCGATCGTCGGCGCCGGCTTCGACTCGGTGAACTACGCGGCACTGCTGACGGTCGTGATCATCCCGGCCTTCCTGTCGCCGGTGATCGCCGCGCTCGTGTCGCTCCTCGCCACGCGCATCGCCTACCGCGTGACCCGTCGTCCGGTGTTCCCGAACGAGCGCGGGGGCTTCCGCATCGGACAGGTGTTCACGAGCTCGATGGTGTCGCTCGCCCACGGCACGAACGACGCGCAGAAGACGATGGGTGTCATCACGCTGACGCTCATCGCCTCGGGCGCGCAGTCGAGTGACCAGGGCGTGCAGTTCTGGGTCGTCGTGGCCTGTGCCCTGGCGATCGCCCTCGGCACCTACACGGGCGGGTGGCGCATCATCCGGACGCTCGGCTCGGGCATCACCGAGATCCGCGCGACGCAGGGCTTCGCAGCCGAGGCGTCCACCGCCGCCACGATCCTCGCGTCGAGCCACCTCGGCTTCGCACTGTCGACGACGCAGGTGTCGTCGGGCTCGATCATCGGCGCGGGCCTCGGCCGCCGCGGTTCGAAGATCCAGTGGTCGACGGCCGGCAAGATCGTCATCGCGTGGTTCATCACGCTGCCCGCCGCCGCGGCGGTCGGGGCGATCGCCTCGGGCATCGCCCACTTCGGCGTCATCGGTCTCGTGCTCGACGCGGTCATCGGTGGTGCCGTGATCCTCGGCCTGTACCTGTGGTCGCTGCGCAAGCCGCACGAGCACGCCGCGGCCATCGAGGTCGACGTCGCCGCGAACGCCGTGCTGACCCGCAAGGAGCGGCGCGACCTGCAGCGCGCCAAGCGTGCCGAGGCCGTCGCCGCGCGTCGCGCCGAACTGAGCCGCGAGCGGACCCTCCGCCGCATGGCCGGACGCAAGGGAGGCCGTCGCTGATGGGTATCGTCATGGACGGACGCTGCGGAGGGACCTGCTGATGGGTATCGCCATGGACGGACGCGGCGGAGCGTTCCTGCTCGGAGGGACCTGCTGATGGGTATCGACTGGGCGGCGTTCCTGCTCGTCGCACTGGTGGCCGTCGTGTCGGCGTGCTTCGTCGTCACCGTCTACTCCGTGGGCCTCCGCCTCTGGAGCGCCGCCGACGCCCGAGCGGGCAAGTACACGGTGAAGGACGACGGCACCGTCGGCCCGGCCACCGCCGGCTTCCCCGACCCGACCGCGGCCTCCACCGCGATCCGTGCGTTCCGGGCGCTCGCCGTGGTCTGCTTCGCCGCCTGCGGTGCCGCGGTGCTGTACGGCGTCTACCTCATCGTCCCCGCCTTCCACTGACCTCCTGGCCGGCCGCACCGGCTGGACGGTCGCGGGCTAGCCTCGGGAGGTGACCGCGACGGAGAGGACCACGACGTGACGAGCGCTGCCACCCGCACCGAGACCGATTCCCTGGGCTCGAGGGAGGTGCCGGTCGACTCCTACTGGGGGATCAACACCCTCCGGGCGATGGAGAACTTCCCGATCGCCTCGGTGCCGATCGCGGTCTACCCGGACCTCGTCGCGGCCCTCGTGACCGTGAAGCAGGCGGCGGCCCGGGCGAACAAGGCGATCGGTGTCCTCGACGCCGAGCGGGCCGACGCGATCGACCGTGCCGCGCAGGAGGTCCGCGACGGGGCACTGCGGGACCAGTTCGTCGTCGACGTGGTCCAGGGTGGCGCCGGGACGAGCACGAACATGAACACGAACGAGGTCCTGGCGAACCGGGCCCTCGAACTGCTCGGCCGGGAGCGCGGCGACTACGCGTACCTGCACCCGATCGACCACGTGAACCGCAGCCAGTCGACGAACGACACGTACCCGACGAGCATCAAGATCGCGATGATCACCGGTGTGCGCCGGCTCGCCGACCAGCTCGAGCAGCTGTCGGCAGCGTTCGCGGAGCGCGGGGAGGCGTTCGCCGACGTCCTCAAGGTCGGCCGCACGCAGCTGCAGGACGCGGTCCCGATGACGCTCGGCCAGGAGTTCACCGGCTTCGCCCACACCATCGCCGAGGACGTCGTCCAGCTCCGCCGGGTGGTGCCGCTCCTCGGCGAGATGAACCTCGGCGCGACCGCGATCGGGACGGGCATCACCGCCGACCCGCTGTACCGCGACGAGGTGCGGCGGCAGCTGCAGGAGGCGAGCGGCATCGACGTCGTCACGGCCCCGGACCTCATCGAGGCGACGAGTGACGCCGGCGCGTTCATGACCCTGTCCGGCACGGTCAAGCGCAGCGCGATGAAGCTGTCGAAGATCTGCAACGACCTGCGGCTCCTGGCGTCCGGCCCGCAGGCGGGCCTCGGGGAGATCACGCTGCCGCCGCGGCAGGCCGGTTCGTCGATCATGCCCGGCAAGGTGAACCCGGTCATCCCGGAGGTCGTCAACCAGATCGCCTTCGCGGTCGCCGGCGCGGACACCACGGTGACGATGGCGGCCGAGGGTGGTCAGCTCCAGCTCAACGCGTTCGAGCCGATCATCGCGCACTCGATCCTGCAGTCCCTGCAGTGGATGACCCGCGGGTGCGCGACGCTCCGCGAGCACTGCGTGACCGGCATCCGGGCGAACGAGCTACGGCTCGCCGCCCAGGTGGACACGAACGTCGGCGTCGTCACCGCGCTGACGCCGTACATCGGCTACGCAGCGGCGGCGTCCATCGCGCACACCGCCCTGACGACGTCGACCCCGATCTCGACCCTGGTGATCGCCGCGGGTCTCATGGACGCGGACCAGGTGCACCGGGTGCTCAGCCCCGCCCGGTTGTCCGGCATCGAGCTGGCGACCGGTGCCGTCCCGGTCGTGACCGAGGAGATGCTCGACGAGGCCGCCCGGGACGCCGAGGCCCGTCGCCGGTCCTGACCGCTGCCGGACGGGAGGCACGCCCCGGGTCCGGCGCGCAGCCTCCCGTCCGCACCGTGCGCGGGGCGGACGCGACGCGGCGCGTCCGTGCGCACGACGGAGACGCGGCGCGGCGCGTCAGTTCGCGTTCGGGTGCAGCGCGTCGTACCGGCGGAACGACGGGACGAGCCGGAGCAGCAGCGCGACGAGCGCGATGATGAGGACGCCGCCGATGAGCGGCGGCCAGGCGAAGCCCGCTGCGACGACCAGACCGGCGTACAGGTCGCCCACGCGCGGCCCACCGGTGACCACGACGATGAAGATGCCCTGCAGTCGGCCGCGCATGCCGTCCGGCGCGGCGGCCTGGAGGATCGTCCCGCGGAACACGCTGCTCACGTTGTCCGCGCCGCCGGCCACCGCGAGGGCCAGCGCGCAGAGCGCCAGTGCCGGCAGGATCCCCGTCGAGAACGTCTCCGACGCCCGTCCGCCGAGGAGGTGCGCGGCCGCGACGACGACGCCGAACGCGGCGATCGCGCCGCCGTAGACGGTGATCGCCCAGCCGACCGCCTCGCCCTGTCGGCGGACGTGCCCGAGCGGGCCGGAGAAGACACCGGACAGCAGCGCACCGACCGCGTAGGCGGCCGAGAGGGTGCCGACCGTGATCGACCCACCGCCGACGACCAGGGCACCGATCGCGGGGAACAGCACCCGGGGCTGCCCGAACGTCATGGCGATGATGTCGAGCACGAAGGTCATCGTGATGTTCCGGGAGCGGCGGAGGAACCGCGCACCCTCGACGAGCGACGACAGGCCCGGACGGAGGGCGTCGTGCTCGGGAGCCATCCGTGGCAGCGTCACCACGCCGAGGAACGCGGCGCTGAAGAGCACGACGTCCACCGTGTAGGTCGGGGCGAAGCCGAACGCGGCGACGAGCACACCGCCGACCGCCGGCCCGACCGTCACGGAGAACCCGGCGCTGATGCTGTTCAGGGCGCTCGCCGCGGGGAGCAGGTCGTTGCCCACCAGCCGCGGGACGATCGCCGCCCGGGACGCGCCGATCACGGTGCCCGCGACGGCGTTGACGGTCACGAGCACGTAGAGCAGCACGACGCTGTCGAGCCCGAGCCAGGCGTGCGCGGCGATCATCGCGGTCGACACCCAGGCCATGACGGCGGAGACCAGGGCCACCGTGCGGCGGTCGAAGGCGTCCGCGAGCATGCCGCCGTACAGCCCGGCGAGGATCATCGGCACGAGCGAGATGACGCCGACGAGCGACACCATGAACGTCGAGCGCGTGATCTCGTACACCTCGAGCCCGACCGTGACGCTCGTCATCATGGTGCCGATGCCCGCGATCGAGCTGCCGATCCAGAGCCGCGCGAACGCGGGGGAGCGGCGGAGCGGGGTGAGGTCGGCGAGCAGGGAGCGGCGGGGCTTCGCGGGGGCGTCTGGTGTCACAGTGGAACCATTCTGTGGCCTGGAGGGCTCCTGCGGGGCACGTGCACGTCCTCTGGTTGACTGTCGGGCATGACTGACCTGAACAGCAAGCCCGAGTTCGACGCCCCCGAGGGCCCCGCCCCCACCGACCTCGTGGTCACCGACATCGTCGTGGGCGACGGCGACGTCGCCGAGGCGAGCTCGACCGTCAAGGTCCACTACGCCGGCGTCGAGTACGAGTCCGGCGAGGAGTTCGACAGCTCCTGGGGTCGTGGCGAGCCGATCGACTTCCCGCTCGCGGCGCTCGTCCGCGGCTGGCAGGAGGGCATCCCCGGCATGAAGGTCGGCGGTCGCCGCAAGCTCGTCGTCCCGCCGGAGCTCGCCTACGGCCCGGCCGGCGGCGGACACTTCCTCTCCGGCAAGACGCTCATCTTCGTCATCGACCTGCTCGGCGTCCGCTGATGGCGGGCGTCCCGGAGGTCCCGACCCTCGAACTGAACGACGGACACCGCATCCCGGCGCTCGGCCTCGGCACGTACTCGCTCGACGGGGACGAAGGGGTCGCGGCGGTCGGTGCGGCGATCACGAGCGGGTACCGCCTGCTCGACACCGCGTTGAACTACGGCAACGAGGACGCGGTGGGCCGTGCGGTCCGCGAGTCCGACGTGCCGCGCGACGAGTTCGTCGTGACGTCGAAGCTCCCGGGACGCCACCACGGCTACGACGAGGCACACCGCTCGGTGGACGAGACCCTGGCGAACCTGGGGCTCGACCACCTCGACCTGTACCTCATCCACTGGCCGAACCCGTCCGTCGGGAAGTTCGTCGAGACCTGGAAGGCGTTCGTCGACCTCCGGGACAGCGGCAAGGTCCGCTCGATCGGTGTCTCGAACTTCACCCCCGAGCACCTCGACCGCATCCTCGACGCCACCGGGGTCGCCCCGGCGGTGAACCAGGTCGAGCTGCACCCGTACTTCCCGCAGGCCGACCTCCGCGCCGTGCACCAGCGTCTCGGCATCGTCACCGAGAGCTGGAGCCCGCTGGCGAAGCAGTCCGAGCTCCTCACCGAGGGACCCGTGACCGCCGCGGCCGCAGCGCACGGTGTCTCGGCCGGCCAGGTCGTGCTGCGCTGGCACGTCCAGCTCGGCGCCGTGCCGGTCCCGAAGTCGGGCGACCCGGACCGCCAGCGCGAGAACCTCGACGTGTTCGGCTTCGCGCTGACCGACGACGAGGTCCGGGCCATCTCCGCGCTCGAGCGCGGGCGGCTCTGGGACGGCGACCCGGACACGCACGAGGAGATGTAGGCGGGCGCTCGCGTTCGGACCCGACCGGGGCAGGGGGATATCATCGGTACCCCTGTCCCGAAGGGTTGCGAGTGTCCGAACCGCGTGTTTCCGAACCGACCGAGATCGACCGTGAACGCGGCTACGTCGACGGTCTGTTCCACCGACTCGACGAACTGACCACCGAGGCCGAGCAGCGGCTCGTCGAGACCCGCCGGCAGGCAGTCGGTGGCAACCACCAGAGCCGGACCGAGCGCGACGCCTTCGCCCGGCTCTACGAGGACACCGTCGCCACCCTGCGGCGCGTGGGCGACCGCCTGGTGTTCGGGCGGCTCGAGGTCCAGGACCCGCCCGCCGATGAGGACGCCTTCCGGTACATCGGGCGCGTCGGGCTGCGGGACGCCGACCACCGGCCGCTGCTGCTCGACTGGCGTGTACCGGGTGCGAGCGCGTTCTACCAGGCCACCGCGGCGCATCCCATGGGCATGCGGGCCCGACGTCACCTGACGCTCGAGGGCCGCACGGTCGTCGGCGTCGAGGACGAGGTGTTCGACGCCACGCTCTACGACGACGAGCGCACGCACCTGCAGGGCGAGGGAGCCCTTCTCGCGGCCGTCACCGCCGAGCGCACCGGGCGGATGACCGACATCGTCGCGACGATCCAGGGCGAGCAGGACCGGATCATCCGCTCCCCGCTCGAGGGCGTCCTCATCGTGCAGGGCGGGCCGGGCACCGGCAAGACGGCCGTCGCACTGCACCGCGCGGCGTACCTGCTCTACTCCTACCGGGAGCGTCTTCGCGGCTCCGGCGTGCTCGTCGTCGGGCCGTCCCCGGCGTTCCTGACGTACATCGAGCAGGTGCTGCCGTCCCTCGGTGAGACCGGTGTCGTGATGGCGTCCCTCGGGTCGCTCCACCCGGGGCTCCACACCACCGTGCACGACCGTCGGGACGTCGCCGCCGTGAAGGGGTCCGGCGAGATGGCCGACCTGCTCCGCCGCGCGGTCCGGTCGCGGCAGGTCGTCCCGACCGAGTCCGTCACGCTCGACGTCGAGGGCGAACGGCTCGTCGTCCCGCCGCAGCTGGTCGCCGACGCCATGCGCCGTGCCCAGGACCGCGGCAAGCCGCACAACGTCGCCCGCGTCACGTTCAACAAGAACGCACTCGACGCCATGACGCGACTGCTCGCCGACCAGCTGCGGCACCGCGGGACGACGGTGGACGAGGCCGACGAGAAGGTGCTGCGCGAGGACATCCGCAGCTCGTACGACGCCCGGGTCCTGCTCAACACGGCGTGGCTGCCGCTGCCGGCCGAGAAGCTCCTCGAGGACCTGTACGCCCGGCCGAACTGGCTCGCGTCCCTCACACCGAACTGGTCGCCCGAGCGCCGTGCCCTGTTGCGGCGCGAGCGCGGGGCCGGCTTCACGGTCGAGGACGTGCCGCTCTTGGACGAGGCGGCCGAGCTGCTCGGGGTGTTCGACCCGACCGGTGGTGCGGCGAAGCGGCAGGCGAAGGCCACCCGGAACCGGGACATCGAGAACGCCCGGCAGGCCATCGAGAACATGGGCGTCGAGGGCATCGTCAGCGCCGAGCAGGTCGCCGGTGCCTTCGCGGAGGGCGGGGACCCGCGCTCCACCGCCGAGCGTGCCGCCGAGGACCGCGAGTGGACCTACGGGCACATCGTGGTCGACGAGGCGCAGGAGCTCTCACCGATGCAGTGGCGGGTCCTGGCACGTCGCAACCCGCTGCGGTCCTTCACGATCGTCGGTGACATGGCGCAGGGCTCGTCGCCGGGTGCCGCCCGCACGTGGGACGACGTCCGCGGTGCGCTCGCCCGTCGTCGTCGTGGTCGTGCCCCGCAGGTACCGCTGGACTCGCGCCTCGAGGAGCTCACCGTCAACTACCGCACCCCGCGCTCGATCGTCCAGGCGGCCGGGGCCTTCGCCGCGGCGGCCGGTCTCACGGTGACCGCGAACGAGGCGGTCCGTGACGGCGACCCCGTCGAGCGCTTGCGCGTCGACCGGGCGGACCTGCTCGACACGGTCGCGGACCGGGTCGACGGCGAGCGCGACCTGATCGGCTCTGGGACGATCGGCGTCATCGTGCCGGAGGCCGACGTGGCCGCCGTCCGCGAGCGCCTGGCCCGGACCGAGGCCGACGTCCGCGGGCTCGGGTCACCCCGGCCGGGGTCGGTCACGGTGCTCACCGGCGCGGACGCGAAGGGCCTGGAGTTCGACGGCGTGCTGCTCGTCGACCCGGACCGGGTCGGCTCCGACGCCGCTCGGGCCGCCGCGGCCGTCTACGTCGCGATGACCCGTCCCACCCGCCGGCTCACGGTCATCGAGGTCGCCTGACCGTCCCGCCGGTCGGGCCGGTGCCTCCTGCGGTGCGTCCGAACCGCCGGGAGGCTCGGGAGCGACCCCGTCAGGCCGGCTCGCCCTGGTCGCGTACCTGTTCCACGAGGGCCGCCCACGGGCCGTCCAGGCGACGACCCGGGATCGTCACCGTGGTCCGGGCGACGGTCACCGTCCACACGTAGTCGTCGCGGACGGCGCTGTCGTCACGATCGGCACCCTCCCCACCCACACCCTCCCCACCCGCACCGTCCGGAGCCGCCCCGGGTGCCACGGACCCGTCGCCGGGGAGTGCCCCGACGAGTTCCGTCCACCGGTCGGCGTCCGGACGGGCATCGGTGTCGACCCGCCATGCCCGCGGGAGGCCGGCGAACCCACCACTGCGGCGCACGACGATCTGCATGCCCCGGAACCTACGCCCTCCGCATCCGCTCCGGAGTGCCCGGTCGAGCAGCGCTGCTGCGGCTCAGACCGTCACCCCGACGCGCTGCCAGGCACCGGCGACGGCGGTGTGCTCGCGCGAGCCCGCTCCGAACCGCGCCGCCGCTGCTCGGACCGTGACGGCCGCGAAGCCGGCGAAGTCGATGGACGCCGACACCTCGGCCGAGGTGAGGGCGTCCCACCACACCTGTCCCGCGCCGACCCAGGCCGGTCCGCCGACCGTGGTCGCGGCGAGGAAGAACGCGTGGTTCGGGATGCCGGAGTTCAGGTGCACGCCGCCCTGGTCCTCGGCGGTCTCCACGTAGTCGGCCATGGTCGCGGGCTGTGGGTCCGCCCCGAGCACCGGGTCGTCATAGGCCGTGCCCGGCGCACGCATCGAGCGGAGGGCGACCCCGTGCACGGCGTCCGTGAACAGCCCTTCGCCGATCAGCCAGGACGCCTGTTCCGCGGTCTGCCGGGCGGCGTACTGGGCGACGAGCACGCCGAAGACGTCGCTCATCGACTCGTTGAGCGCTCCGGACTGCCCCTGGTAGACGAGGTCCGCGGTGTACTGCGTGACGCCGTGGGCCAGCTCGTGCCCGATGACGTCGACCGCGACGGTGAACCGCCGGAAGACCTCGCCGTCTCCGTCGCCGAACACCATCCGCTGCCCGTCCCAGTAGGCGTTGTCGTACTCCCGCCCGTAGTGCACGGTGGCGTCGAGGGGGAGTCCGGCGCCGTCGATCGACGCCCGTCCGAACACCTCGAGCCAGAACGCGTGCGTCGCGCCGAGGCCCGCGTACGCCTCGTCGACCGCGGGGTCCCCGGTGTCGCCGTCACGCTCCCGCCGCACCACCCTGCCCGGCAGCGTCGTCGTGCCGGCGGCGTCCGCGATCGTGCGCCGCGGAGCGACGTCCGGCGCCCCGGCGGTCCTGGCCGCGCGGAGGCCGGTCACGTGCTTCGGCTCCTGGACGCGGTCCATCGAGGCGAGGGCGGTCCGGGCTGCGGCGGCAGCGCGCGGGAACCGGTCCTCCGGTGCGTCGGCGACGGCGCGGAGGAGGTACGGCGGGACGACGGAGCGCGGCGAGCGGCTGGTCATGGCGACATGCAACCACCGGGGGCCGACAGCCGGTTCGGCGACCGGCCTCCCGGCTGTCGGTTCCGCCGTCAGTCGCGCTTGCGGTTCGCGACCAGGGCGAGTGCGTACGACTCCCACCACTCGCCGGCGGCCGGTCCGCCGTTGCACGCGCCGTCGCTCAGCCCGGGCGTCTTCACCCACAGCAGCGCGTCGAGCCGGGTGGTGCCGCGCGTGACGTGCGGGGTCTGGCCGAGGCCGGCGCCGTCGGGGTTGCACCAGTCACCCCGCCACCCCTGCCCGTTCCGTGAGACGTCGATGACGAAGTGCGGGTCGCCCCCGATCGCGTCGGCGAGCTCGTCGGCGTAGGCGCGCTCCTGGTCCACGCGGTAGAAGTTCGACACGTTCGTGGCGAAGCCCTGCACGCGGTCGACGCCCGCCCGGCGGAGCCACCCGGCCATCGTGTCCACCGGGACCCGGTTCTCGTTCCCGCCGTCCAGGTACACCGTCAGGCCGTGCCCGGTCAGGGCCCCGACCGCCTTCCGGAGGAGCGGCAGCCGGGTGTCCCGCAGCCGCTCGCACACGGCGATCTGCGCGATCGAGTCCGGCTCGACCAGGACCACCGCGTGCGAGCCCGCGAGCGCACGCACGACCGCGCGGACCCACGGCAGGTAGTCGTCCTCGGCGGTGCCGCCGCGCGACCAGTGGCCGCAGTCACGGTCCGGGATCGCGTAGAGCACGAACACCGGGGTCGCCTGCTGCGACCGGGCCGCGGCGAGGACGCTCCGGACGGTGTCGACGGTCTCCGGGACGGACGGGTCGGTGAGCCACGTCGCGAGGGGCTGGTCGGCGATCACGGCGAGGCGTTCGGCCGTGGTCACCCGGCCCGCGTCCCGCGCCGCGGTCACGTGCCAGCGTGGCTGGTTCGCGCTCGCCGGCTGACGGGCGAGGCCACCCGACCACGCCTCGGCGACGCTCTTGCGATGCACGACCTGGCGGTCGCCGGTGCCCGGGAAGACCACCGTGACCGCGACGACGACGGCCGTGACGAGCGCGGCGACGACCCCGATCCACACCCACTGTCGGCGGGTCGAGGTGCGCTGCGCTCCCGGCATGGGCCGTCCTCCCGCTCGGGCGCCGCCCCCGGTCGGCGTCGCTCTCGCCCGCCATGTTCCCACCCGATCGGCACCGGATGCCAGGGTGCCGCCCAGGGCCCGGCCAGCAGGGGTGCCCCAAACTGGCCCGATGCTCCGGAAACTGCTCCTCCTCGCCCTGACGGCGGGCTACGCCTGGGTGATCTGGCGCATGACGCTCACCCCGCACGTCTTCACCGAGGCCGAGAACTCCCTCGTGCTCCGCGCCGTCGCCTGGGTCCAGCAGCTGCCGCACGGGGCGTGGTTCACCTACGACCGGACCGAGTTCCTGGCGAACGTCGCCATGTTCGTGCCGGTCGGGCTGATCGCGGCGCTGTGGTTGCCCCGGCGCTGGTGGGTCCTCGGTGCCGTGGTGGCCGTCGCGCTCTCGGTCGGCATCGAGTTCGCGCAGGCCGTGTACCTGCCCTACCGGGTCGCCGACCCCCGCGACGTGCTGTCGAACGGCATGGGTGGTCTGCTCGGTGCGACGTTCGTCGGCTTCGTCCGGAGCCTGCTGCCGGAGCGCCGACGGCGGCGTCCCCTGCGGGCCCGGACCGTCTGACCGCCGCTCGTCGAGCGGGACGCGCTCTGGTATGCTCGTTCGGTTGCCGTCGAACGGCCGCGGATCAAGAGCGCTCACACAGCAGGTGTGGGCACCGCGCAACGGACACGCTCTCACGCAGAGCAGGAAAGGGGATCCTCCATGGCACTTGACGCGAAGATCAAGCAGGAGATCATCGAAGAGTACGCGACCCACCCGGGCGACACCGGATCCCCCGAGGTCCAGGTCGCCGTTCTGACGCGTCGTATCAACGACCTGAACGAGCACCTCAAGGAGCACAAGCACGACCACCACTCGCGTCGTGGTCTGCTGCTCATGGTCGGTCAGCGTCGCCGTCTCCTCGGCTACCTCTCCGACGTCGACATCGCCCGCTACCGTGCGCTCATCGAGCGCCTCGGCCTGCGCCGCTAGTCATCGTCAGGGTGCTGCCTCGTCGCAGCCCTGCTGGTCCGGAGCCCCGTCCCTCCTCGTGAGGGACGGGGCTCCTGTCGTTCCCCGGTGGGTGCGTCGGCTTCCGGCGCGGACGGGAATGCCTCCCCGTCCGCCGCGGTTCCGTGTACTGTTCATGCAAACGCATTGAAAGTCGGGAGTCTCCATGACCACCATCGCCGTCGTCTCCGCCGGGCTCTCCGAGCCCAGCTCGACTCGCCTCCTCGCCGACCGACTCGCAGCCGCAGCCGGTGCCGCGCTCGCGGGGGAGTCAGCGGGCCCGGTCGAGGTCCGGAACGTCGACCTCCGCCCGCTCGCCCACGAGATCACCGACGCGATGCTGACCCGCTTCTCCGCTCCGGCACTCGCGGCGGCGACGGCCACGGTCGTCGAGGCGGACGCGGTCGTGTTCGTCACGCCGGTCTTCACGGCGGGCATGAGCGGCCTGGCGAAGTCCTTCCTCGACGTGCTGGACAAGGACGCCCTCACCGACATGCCGGTGCTGCTCGGCGCGACGGGCGGGACCGCACGGCACTCGCTCGCCCTCGAGCACGGCATCCGACCGGTGTTCGCCTACCTCCGGGCCGCCGTCGTCCCCACCGCGGTCTTCGCCGCCACGGACGACTGGGGGAGCGACGACGCGGGCGTGCTCGACGCGCGCATCCGCCGCGGTGGAGCCGACCTGGCCTGGGCGGTCCGGGCCTCCCGGCGGCAGCCGCAGCAGGCGGACGCGCTCCCGGCGGTCACCGACTTCGCGTTGTTGCTCGGCGGTCTGCAGCACCGGTGACACCGGTGTCGCGCCCGCCGGGTCAGTACCAGTGCGGGTCGACGCTCATCTCGTGGTCCCACGCGCCGCACGGCGATCCGTAGCGGTCCGCGATGTACGCCAGACCCCAGTCGATCTGCGTCTCGGCGTTCGTCCGCCAGTCCGCGCCCGCGGCGGCGAGCTTCGACGCCGGCAGGGCCTGCGGGATGCCGTACGCGCCACTCGACGCGTTGAGCGCGTTCGCCCGCCACCCGGACTCCTGCGTCCAGAGCGAGACGAGGCAGCCGAACTGGTCGTCGCCCCAGCCGTGGGCACCCATGGCGCTGCGCGCGTAGGCCTGCGCGGCCGCCGGGTCGACGGTGACGCCCTCGGTGCTCGGGTAGGCGTTGTCCGCCGAGCTGGCAGCGCCGCCGGCGGCACGCGCGGTCTCGGCCGCGGCCCGTGCGGCGGCCGCCTGCGCCGCCGCCTGCGCAGCGACGGCCTGGCCCACCTCGTAGCGACGCTGCGTCTCGGCGGTGGAGTCCCGGAGCGCGGCGAGCTGCGCGTACAGCTCGTCGCTGTGCGACTCGGTCTCCGCGACCGCCGCGTCCGCCCGTCGCTGTGCCGCGCGGGCGGCGGTGGCGGTCGCCTCGGCCTGGTCCGCCAGCGACGCCCGCTCGTCCTCGGCCCGCTCCGCCTGGTCGTGCAGCGACGCCGCCGTCCTGGCGGCGACCGCGGCCTCGTCCATGACGCCGTCCCACGTCGTCGACAGCTGGTCGAGCGCGCCGAGCTGGTAGAGCAGCTGGTCGGGGTCGTCCGCCGTCGCGATCCGGGTGGTCATCTGGTCGGTCGAGCCGTCCCGGTACAGGTCGGCCGCGAGGCGCCCGGCCCGGGTCCGCGCGCGCTCGGCCGTCGCGGACGCCTCGTCGGCGTGGGCCTGGAGGCTCGTGGCGGTACGGGTGGCCTCGGCCAGGTCCGCCTCGGCGGCGGCTGCCGCGGCGGCGGTGTCGAGGGCGACCTGCGACTTCTCCGCGGCCTCGGCCTGCACCGACCGGAGCGCGGCCCGGACCTCCGCCACCTCGGCCTGCTTCGCCTGTTCGTCGCCCTCCGCCCGCTGGACGTCCTGCCACGTCGGGTAGTCGGTCGCCGAGGACGGGGCCGCCGAGGACGGGGCCGCCGTCACCGCGGGGACCACGAGGGCGCCGACCAGCACCCCGACGGTGAGGAGGGTGCTCCGGGCACGACCCAGCCGAGGTGCCCGCCGTGGTGCTGCTGCGACCCGTGGTCCGGCCGTCCGTCGTGCTGCTTCCCCGCGCATGGGAGCAGGCTACCGAGGACACGCCCGTTCGCCAGGGGCACCGCCGTCGGTCCACCTCGGAATGCTAAGGTCGGCTGGTCTGGGGACCGTTCCCCGCGACGACACACAACACCGCACGCAGACCGGCACGAAGCTGGTCATCGGTGGTGGCATCCGGGCCGAACCGCGTCCCGAGTGCTCCCACTGCTGGCCAGACATGCGTTCCGCGTCGTGGAGCGCACGTGCACGCGTGTGCCCGAGGCCGGGTCTGCTGCTCACACACGCAAGGAGGCATCCTCTTGGAGGGTCCCGAGATCAAGTTCGCTGAAGCGACCATCGACAACGGTCGCTTCGGCACCAGGACGGTCCGGTTCGAGACCGGTCGTCTCGCGCAGCAGGCACAGGGTGCCGTCGCCGCGTACCTGGACGAAGAGACCATGCTGCTGTCGGCCACCAGCGCCGGCAAGCACCCGCGCGAGGGCTTCGACTTCTTCCCCCTGACGGTCGACGTCGAGGAGCGCTCGTACGCCGCCGGCAAGATCCCCGGCTCGTTCTTCCGTCGTGAGGGCCGCCCCTCGACCGAGGCGATCCTGGTCTGCCGCCTCATCGACCGGCCGCTGCGCCCGTCGTTCGTCGACGGCCTCCGCAACGAGGTCCAGATCGTCATCACCGTCCTGAGCATCGCGCCGGACGAGTTCTACGACGCGCTGGCCATCAACGCCGCGTCCGCGTCGACGCAGATCTCCGGTCTGCCGTTCTCCGGCCCGATCGCCGGTGTGCGCCTGGCGCTCATCCCCGGCGCGAACGGCACCGACCAGTGGGTCGCGTTCCCGAAGGCGTCGCAGCTCGCCGACGCCGTCTTCGACCTCACCGTCGCCGGCCGCGTCGTCACCGACGAGGCGGGCAACGAGGACGTCGCGATCATGATGGTCGAGGCCGAGGCCACCGAGCACGCCTGGAACCTCATCGAGGGCGGCGCGACCAAGCCCGACGAGGCCATCGTCGCGCAGGGCCTCGAGGCGGCCAAGCCGTTCCTCAAGTCCCTCGTCGAGGCGCAGGCGAAGCTCGCCGCGCAGTCGGCCAAGGAGATCCAGGACTACCCGGTCTTCCCGCCGTACGCCGACGAGGTCTACGCCGCCGTCGAGTCCCTCGCCCTCTCCGAGCTCGGGGACGTGTACCAGATCGCCGGCAAGGCGGAGCGTCAGGACGCCGACGACGCGCTCAAGTCGCGCGTCAAGGCGGCCATCGCCGAGCAGGTCGCCGCGGGCACGCTGCCCGAGGTCGCCACCAGCCAGGTCAGCGCCGCGTACAAGTCGGTCACGAAGAAGGTCGTCCGCGGCCGCATCCTGACCGAGCAGGTCCGCATGGATGGTCGCGGCCTCGCCGACATCCGTCCGCTCGACGCCGAGGTCGCCGTGATCCCGCGTGTCCACGGCTCCGCGGTCTTCCAGCGCGGCGAGACGCAGATCCTCGGCGTCACCACGCTGAACATGCTCAAGATGGAGCAGCAGATCGACTCGCTGTCGCCCGTCACCAAGAAGCGCTACCTGCACCACTACAACTTCCCGCCGTACTCGACCGGTGAGACCGGCCGCGTGGGGTCGCCGAAGCGTCGCGAGATCGGGCACGGCTTCCTCGCCGAGCGCGCCCTCGTGCCGGTGCTGCCGTCGCGCGAGGAGTTCCCGTACGCCATCCGTCAGGTCTCCGAGGCGCTGAGCTCCAACGGCTCGACCTCGATGGGCTCGGTCTGCGCGTCGACCCTGTCGCTCCTCAACGCCGGTGTGCCGCTGCGCGCCCCGGTCGCGGGCATCGCGATGGGCCTCGTCTCCGACACCGTCGACGGCCAGACCCGCTACGCGGCGCTGACCGACATCCTCGGTGCCGAGGACGCCCTCGGCGACATGGACTTCAAGGTCGCCGGTACCTCGGACTTCGTCACGGCCATCCAGCTCGACACGAAGCTCGACGGCATCCCGTCGTCCGTCCTCGACGCCGCGCTGAAGCAGGCCAAGGAGGCCCGCTCGGCCATCCTCGGTGTGTTGAACGAGGCCATCGACGGTCCGGACGAGATGGCCGACACCGCGCCGCGCGTGATCTCGGTGAACATCCCGGTCGACAAGATCGGCGAGCTGATCGGCCCGAAGGGCAAGACGATCAACGGGATCCAGGACGAGACCGGCGCCGACATCTCCATCGAGGACGACGGCACGGTCTACATCGGCGCCGTCGACGGTCCGTCCGCCGAGGCCGCGCGTGCGCAGGTCAACGCGATCGCGAACCCGACGAACCCGGAGATCGGGGACCAGTTCCTCGGTACCGTCGTGAAGATCGCCACGTTCGGCGCCTTCGTGTCGCTGCTCCCGGGCCGTGACGGTCTGCTGCACGTCTCCGAGGTGCGCAAGCTCGCCGGTGGCAAGCGCGTGGAGAACGTCGAGGACGTCCTCGGCGTCGGTCAGAAGATCCTGGTCGAGGTCACCAAGGTGGACGACCGCGGCAAGCTGTCGCTCGCGCCGGTCGTGGCCGACGACGTGGACACCGAGGGTCGCGACGACCACGGCACCCACGCCGAGATGCCCGCCGAGGGCTGATCGACCCGCGTCCCGACGCACGGACGGCCGCCGACCCCGATGGGGTCGGCGGCCGTCCGCCGTCGCGGGCAACGCCGTCCGTCGGGACCGGGCTCGACGCGCGGTCCTGCCCGGGTCAGGAGGCGGGCGTCTCCTGGATGCCGACGAGCTGCGCGCGACCGAGCAGGTGCTCGCGGAGCATGAAACCGACGACGGCCGGCGTCGCGCCGGCGGGGACGTCGAGCGTCGGGACGTCGAGCGCGCTCACGGTGAAGAAGTACCGGTGCGGACCGTGGCCCGCGGGCGGAGCGGCCCCGAGGAACGTGTCGGTGCCGAACTCGTTGCGGCGGCGGGTGGCGCCGTCGGGCAGGAGCGAGTCGTCCGTGCCGGCGCCCTGCGGCAGCGACGTCACCGATGCCGGGATGTCCGAGACGGCCCAGTGCCAGAAGCCGGAACCGGTGGGGGCGTCCGGGTCGTAGGCCGTGAGCACGTAGCTCTGCGTGCCCTCGGGGGCACCGGACCATGCCAGGGCCGGGGAACGGTCCTCGCCACCGGCGTCGGAGCCGCGGGCCCAGTCGGGCAGCTGGCCGCCGTCCGTGAAGTCGGGGCTGGACAGGTCGAAGGAGGGGACGTCGGGCAGGTTCCAGTTCGGGTGGTTCGTCATGCTCCGAGCCAACACCCGTGCGCCCGGTGGATCCCGGGAGCGCTCCGGTCGGCGCTCAGGCGGCGAGGACCCGCTCGGCGACCCGGTTGAGTGCTGCCGTCGCCGCGATCGCGTCACCGGCGTAGGCACCGGACATCGCGCCGTCGCGGGCGAGCATGAGTTCGTCGGCACCGTCCCCGGGGAGCGGGTGTCCAGCGGCCTGCAGCAGGTCACCGAGGCGTTCCGTGTACCAGTCGCGGTGCACGGCGACGACCTGGCGCACCGGGTCCCGCGGGTCGTGGTACTCGGCGGCCGCGTTGAGGAACGCGCAGCCGCGGAAGTCCGGACGGTTCACGTCGGCGGCGAGGGCGTCGACCCACGCGCGGACGGCGGCCTGTGGGGACTCGGCGTCGCCGACGACGGACTCCATCCAGGCCTGCACGCGGGTGTGCTGCTCACGCACGTAAGCGAGGATCAGGTTGTCCTTCGAGCCGTAGTGCTTGTAGAACGTCGCCTTCGTGACGCTCGCCTCGGAGATCAGGCGGTCGACGCCGACACCGTGGATGCCCTCTTCGTAGAACAGGCGAGTGGCCGTCTCGAGGATGCGGACCTTCGCGCCGCCGGAGCGGGGAGCCGGGGGGACGCTCGACCCGTCCGGCGACGCGAGGTTCTGGTTGCTCGGGGCCCGTCCTTGCAGACGCTGACCCAGGAGACGCTGGACGGTCGGTTGGGGGGAATCGACCGTCACAGCGTGGCTCTCCTTGGGTCATCGGCTCCGCGGCGGAGCGGGGGGACTCGTGCCGCGCAGGACTGATGTCCCGAGCCACCGGATCGAGATCTAGGGGGGCTCCCGATCCGGTGACACCACTGTAGCACGATGAGGACAGACAGACGAGTCCGTCTGTCCTTCTTTTTTGTACCCCTCTTCGGGTGTCCTCTCCCGACGGCGGTCTGCCTGGGCGATCCCGGCCCGGCCTTCAGTAGAGTCATGACGATGAACCGCCCAGTGCCGCTGCCGCTCGAGGCTCCGGAAACGTCCTTCGTGACGTCCGGTGGAGCCCTCGTCCGGCGCACCGTTCTCGCCTCGGGCGTCCGTGTGCTCACCGAGTCCGTCCCCTCCGTCCACTCCACGAGCATCGGGTTCTGGGTGGGGGTCGGCTCCCGCGACGAACGTGCCGGGCAGTACGGCTCCACGCACTTCCTCGAGCACCTCCTGTTCAAGGGCACCGCGGAGCGCACCGCGCTCGACATCGCGGTCGCGTTCGACTCCGTCGGCGGTGAGCACAACGCCGCGACCGCGAAGGAGTACACCTGCTACTACGCCCGCGTCCGGGACACCGACGTCCCGATGGCGGTCGGCGTGATCGGCGACATGGTGACGAACTCCACCCTCGAGCCGGCCGCGTTCGACGTCGAGCGCGGGGTCATCCTCGAGGAACTCGCGATGGCGGCCGACGACCCGGCGGACGTGGCGGGGGAGGCGTTCTTCGCCGCGACCTTCGACGGGCACGCCCTCGGCCGCCCGATCGGTGGGACCCCGGAGTCCATCCGCGAGGTCCAGCGGGACGAGGTGATGGCGCACTACGCCGAGCACTACGAGCCGAACGGCATCGTCGTCACCGCTGCGGGCGCCGTCGACCACGACCGGTTCTGTGCGCTCGTCGAGGCCGTCTTCGCGGACGCCGGAGCCGCCGTGCCGCTCGCCCGTCGCACCGCGCAGCCCGTCGCCGACCCCGTCGAGTCCACCGTGCGGGTCGTGCACCGTCCGACCGAGCAGGTCAGCATGCTCCGCGGGTCCCAGGGGCTCGACCTCCGCGACGACCGCCGCCCGGTGCTGAGCATCCTCAACGCCGTGCTCGGCGGGGGCATGAGCTCCCGGCTCTTCCAGGAGGTCCGCGAACGCCGGGGCCTCGCGTACGCCGTGTCCTCGTTCGCACCCGCCTACCTCGACAACGGGGCGTTCGGTGTCTACGCCGGCTGCGCTCCCGACAACGTCGCCGGGGTCGTCGACATCATCGACGGGGAGTTCCGCCGCATGGTCGACCACGGCATCACCGAGGACGAGCTCCGTCGCGCCAAGGGGCAGATCGAGGGCGCGCTGACGCTCTCGCTCGAGGACTCCGACGCCCGGATGACCCGCCTCGGCCGTGCCGAGCTCGGGACCGGCGAGTTCACCGACCTCGCGACCGCCCTCGAGCGTGTCGACCGCGTCACCGCCGCCGACGTGCTCGACCTGTCCCGCGACCTCCTGACCCGACCGACGGTGACCGCCGTGGTCGGGGACGTGCAGCGCGACCGGCTGGCGGCCGCCCTCGGGATCGACGGTTGACCTCCACGATGTCGCACTACCTCTACCTCGTCCGGCACGGCGAACACCAGGACGCCGAGCACGGTCTGCGGGACGGCAAGCTCTCGGAACGCGGCAAGCGCCAGGCGATGCTCATCGCCGACCGTCTGGGCGGCGTGCCGTTCGACGGCGTGTGGCACTCCCCGCTCGACGCCCCGAGCGAGACCGCGTCCTTCCTGCAGCAGCGCCTCCCGGCCATCCAGCCCGAGCCGTCGACCCTGCTCTTCGACTGCATCCCCTCCGGACCGACACCCGACATGCCGCACGCCTACAAGGGCTGGTACGGGGGCGTCACGGAAGAGGAGATCGTCGCGGGACAGGCGCAGATGGAGGACGCCGTCGCGGAGTGGTTCACGCCCGCGATGGAGGACCGCCACGACCTGCTCATCACGCACAACGCCGTCATCGGCTGGTTCGTCCGCGAGGTCTTCCAGGCCCCGGAGTGGCGCTGGATGGGGACGAACGTGGCGCACAGTTCGCTGACGATCATCCGGATCCGGTCCGCGAAGCCCGCCGAGCTCGTCACGCTGAACGACCTCGCGCACCTGCCGGTCGAGCTCCGCACCGGGCTGCCCGTCCCGCAGCCGCTCTAGGGCCGGCGCACGGGCTTGCGGTACCAGGCGGTCGCGTTCGGGTTGTCGTTGAAGGCCGGCACCCGCTCGTAGCCCCGACCGCGGTACATCGCGCCCGCGGCGACGAGCGAGTCGTTCGTGTCGAGGACGATGCTCGTCGCGCCGAAGTCCGCGGCGGCGGTCTCGAGGACGTCCATCATCGCGGTCGCGACGCCGCGGCCCCGACCCTCCGGCGTCACGAACACGTGCTTGACCTCGAAGCGCACGTCGTCGCCGTCGTCGGCGATGCGGCGCAGCCCGCCACAGCCGACCGCGACGGGTCCGTCGGTCGCGACCACGAAGACGCCGTTCGGCGGCACGAACTCGGCGGCCGGTGTCCGCTTCCGCGAGTAGTTGCCCTGCGCGCTCGGGAACGTGGCCTCGCGCTCGTCCAGGTACCGGTCGAGCAGGGCGTCGACCTCGGGGAGGTCGGCGGGGACGACGCGGACGCTGACCTGGCTGCGATCGTCGGACATGCTCCGATCCTAGGATGGGGACATGGTCACTCCCGTCGCCGTCGTCGGCGCCTCCGGTCGGCTCGGGGGCCTCGTGGCCGCCGTCGTCGAGGAACTGCCCGAGTTCGAGCTCGTCGCGCGGTTGTCCTCGCGGGACAGCGCGCACGACGCCCCCGGCTCGGTGTTCGCGGGTGCGGAGCTCGTCGTCGACGTCACGGTGCCCGCGCTCAGCCCCGCCATCGTCGAGAACGCCCTGGCCAGCGGCGCGAACGTCCTGGTCGGTACCTCGGGGTGGTCGGGGGAGCGACTCGGGAGACTGCGGGCGTCGCTCGTCGACCGGCCCGAGCAGGGCGCCTTCGTCGTGCCGAACTTCTCGATCGGGTCGGTGATCGGCACGCACCTCGCGACGATCGCGGCCCCGTGGTTCCCCTCCGTCGAGATCGTCGAGAGCCACCACGCCGGCAAGATCGACTCGCCGTCCGGGACCGCCGTCCGCACCGCCGAGCTCATCGCCGAGGCCCGGCGCGACGTCGGGCCGGTCGAGGCCCCGCACGTCGACCAGCGTGCGCGCGGGCAGCAGGTCGCGAGCGTGCCGATCCACTCGCTCCGGCTTCCCGGGGTGAAGGCCGTGCAGGACGTCGTGCTGAGCGGTCCCGGCGAGACCCTGACCATCCGCCACGACACCGGGGACGACGCCGCCTACCTGCCGGGCATCCGCGCCGCGCTGCAGGCGGTCGGGTCGATGCGCGGGTTGACGGTCGGCCTCGGGTCCGTGCTCGGCATCGGGTAGGCGACGCTCGTGCGAGGCCTGCGGTCACCGCTCTGGGGCGTCCTGCTCATGACCGTCCTGCTCGTGGTGTACATCGTGCTCGTCGGGCAGCGGGCGGTGGCGTTCATCGCGACCGGCCTCCCGGTCGGCGTCGGCATCGGTGTCGCGCTGGTCGTCGTGGCCCTGGTGGGGGCACTGCTCCTCGTGCTGGAACTCCGGTTCGGACTGCGCATCACGCGCCTCGGCGCCCGGCTCGAACGGGACGGCGGCGCACCGTCGGACGTCGTCCCGGTGCGCCCCTCCAGGCGTCCGGACCGGGGCGCCGCCGACGAGCTGTTCCCGCGCTACCGCGCCGCGGTCGAGGCCGCCCCGGACGACTGGCGTGCCTGGTACCGCCTCGGGGTCGTCTACGACGCGGCGGGGGACCGGAAGCGCGCCCGCGCCGCGATGCGGACCGCCCTCGCGCACGCACGCTGACGGTGTGGGGCCCGGGTCAGAACGCCGCGTCGACCGCGTCCTCGGCCCGCGTGTACCGGAACGTGTAGCCCGAGTGGAGCAGCTTCGCCGGGACCATCCGCTGGTTGGACAGGAGCATCTCGTCCGCCGCGTCCCCGAGCAGCCTGCGGAGTGCGAAGGCCGGGACCCGGAACAGGTACGGGCGGTGCAGGTCCTCGGCGACGCGCTTGGTGATGCGGTCGGCCACGGCCGGCTCCGGGCCCGACAGGTTGACCGGACCGGACACGTCGTCGGCGGTCACGAGGTGCACGATCGCACCGACCTGGTCCTCGAGGGCGATCCACGGCCACCACTGGCCACCGGTGCCGAGACGACCGCCGCCACCCGCCTTCGTCAGCGGGACGAGCGGGGCGAGCGCGCCACCGCCCTGGCCGATGACGATGCCGGTGCGCAGCAGCACGACGCGCACGCCGTCGGGCGCGCGGCGGGCCGCTGCCTCCCACGCGGTGCAGATGTCGGCGAGGAACCCGCTGCCGGACGCCGCGTCGTCGTCGAGGACGTCCGCCGGCCGGTCGCCGTACACGCCCGAGGCGGACCCGGACAGGAAGACGCGGGGCGGTGTCGTCGCGGCACGCATCGCCTCGACCAGGGTCGTCGTGGCGTCGACCCGGGAGGACCGGATCGCGTGTCGGTAGGAGTCCGTCCAGGGCAGCTTGCCGAGGTTCGCGCCGGACAGGTTGACGACGACGTCGGCGCCGTCCAGGACGGCCGGGTCGAGCGGACGCTCCCCGGGTGCCCACCGGAACTCGGTCGGCGTCCGCGGCTCGCGCCGCACCAGCGTCGAGACGTGGTGCCCCGCCTCGCGCAGGGCACGGACGAGTGGCGTGCCGATGAAGCCGGATGCGCCGGCCACCAGGACCGAGAGGGGCTGTGACGTCATGCCGCCACGGTACTCACGCACCTGACGGCCCGCCGCGGCGCTGCCGGGAGGCCCGACACCCCACCGGTCGCCCGGCTCGCCTCCACCGCGGTGCACGCTTAGGCTCGACGTCGTGACCGAGATCCCCACGCCGTACGAAGACCTGCTGCGCCGAGTGCTCGAGGAGGGCTCCCCGAAGGGCGACCGGACCGGCACCGGTACCCGCAGCCTGTTCGGTGCGCAGCTGCGCTACGACCTGTCGCAGGGGTTCCCGCTCGTCACCACGAAGCGCGTGCACATGAAGTCGATCGCGTACGAGCTGCTGTGGTTCCTCCGCGGGGACTCGAACGTCGGCTGGCTGCAGGAGCACGGCGTCCGGATCTGGAACGAGTGGGCGGGCGAGGACGGCGACCTCGGGCCGGTGTACGGCGTGCAGTGGCGCTCCTGGCCGACCCCGTCCGGCGAGCACGTCGACCAGATCGCCCAGGTCATCGAGCAGATCCGGTCGAACCCCGATTCGCGTCGGCTCATCGTGTCGGCGTGGAACGTGGCGGACATCCCGAGCATGGCGCTCGCCCCGTGCCACGCGTTCTTCCAGTTCCACGTCAACGACGGCAAGCTCTCGTGCCAGCTGTACCAGCGGAGCGCGGACATGTTCCTCGGCGTCCCCTTCAACATCGCCTCGTACGCCCTGCTGACGCACATGGTCGCGGCACAGACCGGACTCGAGGTCGGCGACTTCATCTGGACGGGTGGCGACTGCCACGTCTACGACAACCACGTCGAGCAGGTGCAGGAGCAGCTGACCCGGACGCCGTACCCGCTGCCGACGCTCGAGCTCGCCCCGCGCGACTCGATCGACGACTACGAGTACGAGGACATCACCGTCGTCGGCTACGAGCACCACCCGGCGATCTCCGGCAAGGTCGCGGTCTGATGACGGACGACCGGGCGGGGTCCTGGACGGAGCCCGGGCCCACGCCGCCGGTTCCGGATCGACGCGCCAGCGGCGAGCCGGCCGTGCCGGTGGGGATCACCGGCGTCGGGCTCGTCTGGGCCCGGTCGTCGAACGGCGTCATCGGCGCGGACGGGGGCATCCCCTGGCACGTGCCGGAGGACCTCGCGCACTTCCGCGAGGTCACCGGCAGCGCGACCGTCGTGATGGGGCGTCGCACCTGGGACTCCCTGCCCGAGCGCTTCCGCCCGCTGCCCGGTCGCCGGAACGTCGTGCTGACGCGGGACACCGCGTGGTCCGCCGAGGGTGCCGTGGTCGTGCACGACCTGGCCAGCGCGCTCGACACCGACGACGACGTCTGGGTGATCGGCGGCGGCGCGGTCTACGCGGACGCCCTGTCCTCGGCCGACCGCGTCGCGGAGACCGTCGTCGACGTCGAGGTGGACGGGGACACCTCGGCACCGACGCTCGGCGAGGACTGGACCCTCGTCGACGAGGGCCCCTGGCAGGTGTCCCGCGTCGACGGCTCGCGCTACCGCTTCCTCGACTGGCGCCGCCGCGCCTGAACCCACCTGTCGGAGGTGATCCGGGCCTCCCGGCGGGGCACCGTCCGGGCGGACGGACGCCCGGTCCGTCGCGCCCGGTACGCTGGACTCCGTGTCCACGCGTGAGAATCCCTTCGGCCAGGTCCTCGTCGCGCTCGTGACCCCGTTCACCGCCGACGGCGAGGTGGACTGGCCGGGCGTCGAGCAGCACATCGACGACTGCATCACGGCGGGTGCCGACGGCATCGTCGTGACCGGCACCACCGGCGAGACGTCGACCCTCACCGACCCGGAGAAACTCCGGCTGGTCGAGGTCGGCAAGTCCGTCGCCGCGGGTCGCGCGAAGATCATCACCGGCGGTGGCTCCAACGAGACCGCGCACGCCATGCAGCTCTACAAGCAGAGCGAGCGCGCCGGTGCCGACGGGGTCATGATCGTCACGCCGTACTACAACAAGCCGACCCAGGCCGGTGTCCTCACGCACTTCCGGATGATCGCCGACGCGACCGACCTGCCGGTGATCCTGTACGACATCCCGGGCCGCACCGGCATCCCGATCACGTACGACACCATCCTGCGCGCGTCGAAGCACCCGAACATCCTCGCGGTGAAGGACGCCAAGGGCGACTTCGCCGAGGTCTCGCGGGTGCTCAACAACACGGACCTCATGTACTTCTCGGGCGACGACACGAACGTGCTCCCGCACCTGTCGATCGGTGCCACGGGCCTCATCGGTGTCACGGCGAACATCACGAGCACGCCGTACCGCACGATCGTCGACGCCGTGAACCGCGGCGACCTGGCCACCGCGACGGCCGAGCACAAGCGCCTCGAGCCCCTCGTCCGCGCGGTCATGACCCACGTGCCCGGCACCGTCGCCGCGAAGTACGTCCTGCACGGGCTCGGCCGTATCGGCAGCCCGCGTGTCCGCCTGCCCCTCGTCGGGCCCGAGGACTCCGAGGCGTACGCCATCGAGACCTCGCTCGAGGCCGTCCGGGACGTCCCCGGCGCCGACTTCTCCAACTTCCGCCCCGACCGCAACGCAGCGGCCGGCGGCGCACTACCGAAGGTGCCAGGCACCACCCGCTAGACGAACACCGCGACGCACGACGTGCGTCGCCCGAATCCGTAGGACCGAATGCCCACACAGATCTCCACACCGCAGCCGCTCGAACCCGGAACGCTCCGAGTCATCCCCGTCGGGGGACTCGGCGAGATCGGTCGCAACATGACCGTCTACGAGTTCGAGGGCAAGATCCTCATCGTCGACGCCGGCGTCCTCTTCCCGGAGGAGCACCAGCCCGGGGTCGACCTGATCCTGCCGGACTTCTCGCCGATCCGGGACCGCCTCGACGACGTCCTCGGTGTCGTGCTCACGCACGGGCACGAGGACCACATCGGCGCCGTCCCGTACCTGCTGAAGCTCCGCGGCGACATCCCGCTCATCGGCTCCACGCTGACCCTCGCACTCGTCGAGGCGAAGCTCAAGGAACACCGGATCAAGCCGTACACGCTCAACGTCGCCGAGGACCAGACCGAGCAGCTCGGTCCGTTCCACCTCGAGTTCGTCGCCGTGAACCACTCGATCCCGGACGCCCTCGCCGTCGCCATCACCACCCCGGCCGGCCGCGTGCTGCACACCGGTGACTTCAAGATGGACCAGCTGCCGCTCGACGACCGGATCACCGACCTCCGTGCGTTCGCGCGTCTCGGCGAGCAGGGCGTCGACCTGTTCCTGCCGGACTCCACGAACGCCGACGTGCCGGGCTTCACCGCCCCGGAGCGCGACATCGGCCCCGTGCTCGAGAACATCATCACGCGCGCCCGCAAGAAGGTCGTCGTCGCGAGCTTCTCGTCCCACGTGCACCGCGTGCAGCAGGTCCTCGACGCCGCCGCAGCCGCGAACCGCAAGGTCGCGTTCATGGGCCGCTCGATGATCCGCAACATGACGATCGCCGCCGAGCTCGGGTACCTGCGGGTGCCGGAGAACGTGCTCATCGACACGAAGAAGGCGAAGAACGTCCCCGACGACCAGATCGTCTACATGTCGACCGGGTCCCAGGGCGAGCCGATGGCCGTCCTCGCCCGCATGGCGAACCTCGAGCACCAGATCGAGATCGGCGAGGGCGACACCGTCATCCTCGCGTCGTCGCTCATCCCGGGCAACGAGAACGCCGTCTACCGCGTGATCGACGGGCTGACCAAGCTCGGCGCGAAGGTCGTGCACAAGGGCAACGCGAAGGTGCACGTCTCCGGGCACGCGTCCGCCGGCGAGCTGCTCTACTGCTACAACATCCTCCGGCCGCGCAACGTCATGCCCGTGCACGGCGAGCACCGTCACCTGTACGCGAACGCCGACCTGGCGATCCAGACCGGCGTCCCGCCGCGCAACGTGGTCCTGGGGGAGGACGGCACGGTCGTCGACCTCAAGGACGGCGTCGTGACCATCGCCGGTCAGCTCGACATCGGGTACGTCTACGTGGACGGGTCCACCGTCGGTGAGATCACCGACGCCGACCTGAAGGACCGCCGCGTGCTGGCCGAGGAGGGTTTCATCTCGGTCTTCTGCGCCGTCGACTTCACCACGGGCCAGTGCGTCATCGGTCCGGAGATCCAGTCCCGCGGATTCGCCGAGGACGACTCCGTCTTCGACGACGTCCGTCCGCAGATCGCGAAGGCCCTGGCGGACGCCGCCGGCAACGGCACGCGCGACCAGCACGCGTTCACGCAGGTCGTCCGGCGCACGGTCGGCCGCTGGGTGAACACGAAGCACCGCCGTCGCCCGATGATCGTGCCGGTCGTCATCGAGGCATAGGGGCTCCGCCCCACCGCACCGGGAGGCCCGCTGCACGTCCGCTCCGGACGTTGCGGCGGGCCTCCCGTCGTTGTCCCCGGGAACGATTAGGGTTCTGCCCATGGCCGGAGGCACCAAGTCGACCACGCGCTCGCGCGCGTCCTCGTCGTCGACCCGTGGAAGCGGGGCGCGCGGGACGACGCGCACCCAGGCGACGACGAAGAAGCTGCCGCAGGCTGCACCCACGCCGGTGTTCCGTGAGCAGAACCCGCTCGTGACCGCGTGGATGGGCGTGGCGCACGGCGTCGGGGCCGGTTTCCGGCTGCTTGGCAAGGAGTCGCTCGAGAAGGACCAGCGGCGCGACGGGTTCCCGTTCCTGTTGTTCGTCCTCGCGGTCCTCGGCGCCGTGGTGGAGTGGCTCAACCCCACGAACCCGGTGTCGATCGGGCTCGACGCCTACACGTTCGGTGGCCTGTTCGGGCGCCTGGCGTTCGCGCTGCCCGTCATCATGGTCGTGTTCGCCGGCTGGCTGTTCCGGCACCCGGCCTCCGTGCACGACAACACCCGGATCGGGATCGGACTCGGGCTGATGCTCGTGTCGATCGCCTCGCTCTGCCACGTGTTCGGCGGACAGCCGAGTGCCGCGGACGGCATGCCCGCCCTGGCCGCGGCCGGCGGCGTGCTCGGGTGGGTCGTCATCGGCTGGCTCGTCGCCGTCGCGACCGCGTGGGTCGCGGTCCCCGTGGCGGTGGTCCTGCTCGCGCTCTCGCTCTTCATCATCACCAAGACCCCGCCGAACAAGCTCGGCCGGCGGCTGCACGAGCTGTACGCGTACCTGTTCGGCGCTCCCGGCCCGGCCGCCGAGGCACCCGTCGCCGAGGACGACACCGCGCCGGCGACGAAGCCGACCCGCAAGCGGAGCCCGAAGGGACAGTCGCAGGACTTCCCGCTGTTCGAGGACCTCGGGTTCGATGAGGACGGCACCCCCGTCGAGGACGGCGCCGACGGGCACCTGCCGTGGTGGCGCCGCAACAAGTCCGGACGCGAAGAGGACCCGGCGTACGACAGCCCCGTCATCCCGCCGACCGGTGTCGCGCCCGCAGCCGTCCCGGCCCCGGGTGCCGCGGCCGGTCTCCGCGACCTGACGCCCGCCGAGCCGGTCTCGGTCAACCTGAACGACTCGGTCGAGCAGGACGTCGCCGACGACCTCGACCGCGCAGAGCAGGCACTGCGCGACTTCGGGTCGCCGGCGCCGGCGTCCCCGACGGAGGCGTTCCGTCCGGACCGTGACGTGGCAGCTGCCGTCGCCACGGGCCTCCCGACCGGACCGGCGCCCGTCGCTCCGGCGAGCGTCCCCGTCGTGTCGGCGGAGTCGGACCTCGGCGACGTCGGCGTGGACGACGAGCCCGAGGGTCTGCCGCCGGTCGCGACCGAGGAGGACCCGGCGCACCCGTACCGGCTGCCGGCGGCGACGACACTGAGCCCCGGCACCCCCTCGGTCGCCCGCAGCCAGGCGAACGACGAGATCGTCGCCGCCATCACCGGCGTCCTGACCGAGTTCAAGGTCGACGCGAAGGTCACCGGGTTCTCCCGCGGTCCGACGGTCACGCGGTACGAGATCGAGCTCGGCCCGGGCGTCAAGGTGGAGCGCGTCACGGCCCTGTCGAAGAACCTGTCCTACGCGGTCGCCTCGAACGAGGTCCGCATCCTCTCGCCGATCCCGGGCAAGAGCGCGATCGGCGTCGAGATCCCGAACACCGACCGCGAGATCGTCTCCCTCGGTGACGTCCTCCGGTCGAGCGCGGCCACGAAGTCGAAGCACCCGATGACCATCGGTGTCGGCAAGGACGTCGAAGGCGGCTTCGTCGTGGCGAACCTGGCGAAGATGCCGCACCTGCTCGTCGCGGGCTCCACGGGCTCCGGCAAGTCGGTCTTCATCAACTCGATGATCACGTCGCTGCTCATGCGCGCGAAGCCGTCCGAGGTCCGCATGGTCCTCGTCGACCCGAAGCGCGTGGAGCTGTCGATCTACGCCGGCGTCCCGCACCTCATCACCCCCATCATCACGAACCCGAAGAAGGCGGCCGAAGCGCTGCAGTGGGTCGTGAAGGAGATGGACATGCGGTACGACGACCTGGCGTCGTTCGGCTTCCGGCACGTCGACGACTTCAACAAGGCCGTCCAGAACGAGGAGATCGTGCTGCCGGCCGGCAGTGAGCGGAAGCTCAAGCCGTACCCGTACCTGCTCGTCGTCGTGGACGAGCTCGCCGACCTCATGCTCGTCGCCCCGCGCGACGTCGAGGAGTCGATCGTCCGCATCACCCAGCTCGCCCGCGCCGCCGGCATCCACCTGGTGCTCGCGACGCAGCGCCCGTCGGTGGACGTCATCACGGGCCTCATCAAGGCGAACGTGCCGTCGCGCATCGCCTTCGCCGTCACGAGCGTCACGGACTCCCGCGTCATCCTCGACCAGCCCGGCGCCGACAAGCTCATCGGCCAGGGCGACGGCCTGTTCCTGCCCATGGGGTCGTCCAAGGCGGTCCGCGTGCAGGGCGCCTGGGTGCAGGAGACCGAGGTCGCCGAGGTCGTCCAGCACGTCACGCGACAGGCCCAGCCCGAGTACCGGCAGGACGTCGCGGCCGTGGTCGAGCGCAAGGAGATCGACGCCGACATCGGCGACGACCTCGAGCTGCTGTTGGCGGCCGTTGAACAGGTCGTCTCGACGCAGTTCGGTTCGACGTCGATGCTGCAGCGCAAGCTCCGGGTCGGCTTCGCGAAGGCCGGGCGGCTCATGGACCTCATGGAGTCCCGCGACATCGTCGGGCCGTCCGAGGGGTCCAAGGCACGTGACGTCCTCGTGACGGGGGACCAGCTGCCCGCGGTGCTCGCGAAGCTCCGGGGCGAGGAGCCGCCGGCAGCGCCCGCCGCCCCCGCCGCGGCTGGGTCCACGCACCCGGCGGAGGGGTCCGACGACCGGTACGGGGACGACCCGGTGGCCGGCATGACACGTGGGTACGATGAGGTGGACGGCGACACCGACGAGGACGCCTGGGGCCTGACGGGCAGGGAGTGAGACCATGACCGCCTCCGACGGTACGACCAACCGGTTCCCGTGGCGCGGCCGGATCCTGCGGAAGGGTCCCGGCCCCGCATCGACCGCGAACGTCGCGAACATCATCACCGTGGTGCGCATCCTCATGGCGCCGCTGTTCTTCGTGCTGCTCCTGGCGGACGCCGGTGCGGACGGGCCGGTGCGCATCTGGGCCGCCGTGCTCTTCGTCGTGGCGATCGTCACCGACAGCGCCGACGGCGTCATCGCGCGGCGCCAGGACCTGGTCACCGACTTCGGGAAGCTCGTCGACCCGATCGCCGACAAGGTCCTCATCGGCGGCGCCCTCGTGGCCCTCTCGATCCTCGGGGAACTGCCCTGGTACGTGACGGTGCTCATCATGGTCCGTGAGATCGGCATCACGGTCTTCCGGTTCGCCGTGCTGTCCGACCGGGTCATCCCGGCCAGCCGCGGCGGCAAGGTCAAGACCGTGCTGCAGGCCGTCGCGCTCACCCTCGCGCTGTTCCCGTGGTGGCACCTGGTCGGCGACCTCGCGCACTGGGTGAACGGCGTCTTCATGACGGCCGCCTTCGTGGCGACCGTGGCGAGCGGTGTCGACTACCTGGTGCAGGCGTGGAAGCACAACCGGACCCCGGCGTGACCGACGCCGACTCCGGCGGTCACGCAGCGCCACTCGTGGCGGCCCTGACCGCACGCGGCGAGACCGTGGCGGTCGCGGAGTCGTTGACCGGCGGACTCGTCGTGTCGGAGCTGGTCGGCGTCCCCGGGGCGTCGGCCGTCGTGCGCGGCGGTGTCGTCGCCTACGCCACGCCCGTGAAGGCGACCGTGCTCGGTGTCGATGCCGACCTGCTCGCCGAGCACGGCGCCGTGGACCCCGAGGTGGCCCGCCAGATGGCCGCGGGTGTCCGGATCGCGCTGGCCGTGGACGGCGTCCCCGCGACCTGGGGGATCAGCACGACCGGCGTCGCCGGACCGGATCCGCAGGACGGCAAACCGGTCGGCACCGTGTTCATCGGGATCGCGAGCGCCGAGCGCGCCGCAGCGGTCGAACTCCACCTGGACGGGGACCGCGGGGCAATCCGCGCGGCGGTCGTCTCCGAACTCCTGGCACGTCTGCGATCCAGACTCCAGGGCGTGGAATAGCGGGCGTGACCGTCAGGTTACATCTCACGCAATCTCCAGCAGGACGGCAGCCGCACTGGCTACCATGCTGCAACCGGCAACCTCAGGGTCGCCGGACCCGAGCTCGGTCATCCGGATCGAGCGGGCGCGGAGATGACAGGAAGGAGGAGTTCTCATGGTTCTCGTTCGTCAGGAGATCGGCGACGTGCTGCGGGACTTCCGCTTGCAGAAGGGCCGGACCCTCCGTCAGGTCGCGTCCAAGGCCAGTGTTGCCCTCGGGTACCTCAGCGAAGTGGAGCGCGGTCAGAAAGAGGCCAGCTCCGAGATCCTCGCTTCTGTGGCGGATGCCCTCGACACCCCGATCTCGACGATCATGCGCGAGGTGGGCGACCGCCTCGCAGTGGTCGAGGGACTCACGCGTGTCCCGGACACGCTCCCGGACGAGCTCGTCGCCGAGTTCGACAACGACCTTGCGGTGCGCTGACCCGTACCGCTCGAACGCCCCCGTCGGTCCGCCGACGGGGGCGTTCCCCGTTGTTACGCTGGTCCGATGCGGGTGAGTGAGTTCTGGCGAGCCGTCGACCAGGTGTTCGGGGATGCGTACGGAGCGGTCGTGTCCCGGGACGTCGTGCTCGAACAGCTCGGAGGCCGATCGGCCGCCGACGCGCTCGCGGCGGGCGTCGACGCGCGTGCCGTGTGGGACGCCCTCTGCGACTCGCAGGACGTCCCGCTCGAGCGTCGGCACGGCAAGGGACTGCAGGAGCCGCGCGACTGAGTCTGCGGAGGATGGGAACGTGTGTTCGGCGTGTCGCTCGAACACGTGTTCGGTCGGTGCTACGTTCCTCCACAGCGACGTCGACCGGGTGTCCCATCCACGACCTCCGCTCCTGACGGCAGGGATGTCGGTGGGCGGCCGTAGGTTCGAGGACATCGGAACACGTCCGAAGCCTTGTCGCAGAACGAGTGGCCTTGCACCATCGGCCGGTCCGGACGCGACAGCCTACAGGCGGCCGTCATCAGCACGAAGGAGCACCCCATGCCATCACCAGTAGACCGCGAGAAGGCCCTCGAGACCGCACTCGCCCAGATCGACCGTCAGTTCGGCAAGGGTGCCGTGATGCGCCTCGGGACGGATGAGCGTGCCCCGGTGGCCGTCATCCCCACCGGTTCCGTCGCGCTGGACGTCGCGCTCGGGATCGGTGGGCTCCCGCGCGGACGCATCATCGAGATCTACGGGCCGGAGTCCTCCGGCAAGACCACGCTGACGATCCACGCCATCGCGAACGCGCAGCGCAACGGCGGCATCGCGGCGTTCATCGACGCCGAGCACGCGCTCGACCCGGAGTACGCCAAGAAGCTCGGGGTCGACATCGACGCGCTGCTCGTCTCGCAGCCGGACACCGCCGAGCAGGCGCTCGAGATCGCGGACATGCTCGTCCGGTCGGGTTCCATCGACCTCATCGTCATCGACTCCGTCGCGGCACTCGTGCCCCGCGCGGAGATCGAGGGTGAAATGGGTGACTCGCACGTCGGTCTGCAGGCCCGCCTCATGTCGCAGGCACTCCGCAAGCTCGCCGGTGGGCTGAACCAGACGCAGACCACGATGATCTTCATCAACCAGCTGCGCGAGAAGATCGGTGTGTTCTTCGGATCGCCCGAGACGACCTCCGGCGGTAAGGCGCTCAAGTTCTACGCGTCGGTCCGCCTCGACATCCGTCGCATCGAGACGCTGAAGAGCGGGACGGACGCCGTCGGCAACCGCACCCGGGTCAAGGTCGTCAAGAACAAGATGGCGCCGCCCTTCAAGCAGGCCGAGTTCGACATCCTGTACGGGGTGGGCATCTCGCGCGAGGGTTCGCTGCTGGACTTCGGCGTCGACCACGGGATCGTGAAGAAGTCCGGTGCTTGGTACACCTACGACGGCGACCAGCTCGGGCAGGGCAAGGAGAACTCGCGCTCCTTCCTCATCCAGAACCCCGAGATCGCCGCTGAGATCGAGGGCAAGATCCTCGCCAAGCTCGGCGTCGGCGGTGCGAAGGAAGCGGCGCCGGTCGACTCGATCGCGCCGAAGCTCGCGGAGCGCAAGGGCGCGTGACCGACCACGACGGCGAGGACCTCGCGCCGGTCACCGACCTGTTCGGTGCGAGGTCCCGCCGGCGCTCCGGCGGTGCCCGGCCCGGTGCCGGCGACGCTGGTGGCGCGGGTGTGGCTCCAGCGGACGCCCCCAGCCGGGCGGATGTCGGCAGCGATGATCCGGGTGCCGGTGCCGGTGCCGGTGCCGGTGCCGGTGCCGGTGCCGGTGCCGGTGCCGGTTCTGGACGGGAGCGTGTGCCTGCGGCTCCGCCGTCCGACGCCGACGCCCCGGTGCCGCTGCCCGTCCGCGGTGCGCAGGCGGCTTGGCTGTCCCCGGTCGTCGGCGACGGCTCGGGCCGGAGTGCTCGCGCTGAGCAGGACGGGTACGGCGACGAGGAAGCCGACGCGCAGACAGCGTCGGTCTTCTCGATCACCGGCGATGAGTTGGACCCGGCGGACGCCCCGCGGCCGCTCGACGAGCAGCGCGCCGACGCCGAGCGCATCAGCATGCGCGCGCTCAGCCGCCGCGGCGTGAGCACGTCCGAGCTCCGGGCGATGCTCAGCAAGCAGGACGCGTTCGACCCCGACGTGATCGAGCAGGAGATCGAACGGCTCACCCGCGTCGGGCTGCTCGACGACGTCGCCCTGGCCACCGACCTGGTGGACCGGATGCACTCGCGCAAGGGCCTGGGCCGGCAGGCGATCGTGGCGGACCTCCGTCGCCGCGGCATCGACCAGGCCGCGATCGACGCAGCACTCGACGCGGCCGCGGACGACGAGGACGACGAGTTCATCCGGGCGATCGAACTCGCCACGAAGCGTGCGGGCCAGATGCGTGGTCTCGACCGTGCGACGGCCGAGCGGCGGCTGTCCGGGTTCCTCATGCGCAAGGGCTACAACGGCGGTGTCGTGCGGATCGCGGTCGAGCGTGCGCTCGACGGACCGCGGCGTCCGCCGACCGGAGGCCGCGGCACCGTCCGGTTCGAGTAGAGCGGCTCCGGTCCGGATCCGGCCTCTTTCCGGGGTGCGCCCGGTTCTACACTGGGACGATCATGGAGACCGTCGCCGCGCGCCCGCGTACCTACGAAGTGCGCACCTACGGGTGCCAGATGAACGTGCACGACTCCGAGCGGCTCAGCGGGTCGCTCCGAGCCGCCGGGTACGTCGCCGCGGAGGACGAGCAGGCCGACGTCGTCGTCATCAACACCTGCGCCGTGCGTGAGAACGCGGACAAGCGCCTGTACGGCAACCTCGGCCGGCTCGCGTCCGTCAAGCGCGAGCGCCCCGGCATGCAGATCGCCGTCGGCGGCTGCCTGGCGCAGAAGGACAAGGACGTCATCCTCGAGAAGGCGCCGTGGGTGGACGTCGTGTTCGGCACGCACAACATGGGCTCCCTGCCGACCCTGCTCGAGCGGGCCCGGCACAACGACGAGGCACAACTCGAGATCCTCGAGTCCCTCGACGTCTTCCCCTCGACACTGCCGACCAAGCGGGAGTCGACCTCGAGCGGCTGGGTGTCGATCTCCGTCGGCTGCAACAACACGTGCACGTTCTGCATCGTGCCGTCCCTCCGCGGCAAGGAGCGGGACCGCCGACCGGGCGACGTGCTCGCCGAGATCCAGGCCCTCGTCGACGACGGTGCGATCGAGGTCACGCTGCTCGGGCAGAACGTCAACTCCTACGGCGTCGAGTTCGGCGACCGTCAGGCGTTCGGCAAGCTCCTCCGCGCCACCGGGCAGATCGACGGCCTGGAACGCGTGCGCTTCACCAGTCCGCACCCCGCAGCGTTCACCGACGACGTCATCAGCGCGATGGCGGAGACGCCGAACGTCATGCCGCAGCTGCACATGCCGCTGCAGTCCGGCTCGGACCGGGTGCTCAAGGCCATGCGGCGCAGCTACCGGAGCGAACGCTTCCTCGGCATCCTCGACCGGGTGCGCGCCGCGATCCCGCACGCTGCGATCTCGACCGACATCATCGTCGGCTTCCCGGGCGAGACGGACGAGGACTTCGCGGACACCATGCGCGTCGTCGAGCAGGCCCGGTTCGCCACGGCCTTCACGTTCCAGTACTCGATCCGCCCCGGTACCCCGGCTGCGACGATGGACGGCCAACTGCCGAAGGAGGTCGTGCAGGAGCGGTACGAGCGACTCATCGCCCTGCAGGAGCGGATCACCGCAGAGGAGAACAGCGCACAGCTCGGGCGCACCGTCGAGGTCCTCGTGGCCTCGGGGGAGGGCAAGAAGGACGACAGCACGCACCGCCTCTCCGGCCGCGCCGAGGACTCCCGCCTCGTGCACTTCGCGGTGCCGGCCGGGTCCGACGTGCCACGACCCGGCGACGTCGTCTCCGTCGAGGTGACCCGGGCCGCGCCGCACTTCCTCATCGCGGATTCGGACGCCCCCCTCCGCATCCGCCGCACCCGAGCGGGCGACGCGTGGGACCGCGCGCAGGCCGAGTCGTGCGGCGTCCCCACCCCTGCCGTCCCCGGTGCCGGACCACGTCCGGTGTCACTCGGTCTCCCCACGCTCCGTGTCGGACGCTGACGGGCGCTCGGCGGACCCCGGGTCCCGGAGCGGTGCGGCGATCGACGGACCCGCCGGGCCGGGCGTCGGTCCGGGTGTCGGGAGCAACCAGGGCGCACCACTCGACCTGGTCGTCGGCGCGGACGTCGTCGCGGTGGTCGGGGCGACCGGCACCGGCAAGTCCGAGCTCGCCCTGGCCCTCGCCGAACGGCACCGTGCGCATGGCCGACGGGCGGAGATCGTCAACGCCGATGCCATGCAGCTCTATCGCGGTATGGACATCGGCACCGCGAAGGTCCCGGAGTCCGGACGTCGCGAGATCCCGCACCACCAGCTCGACGTGCTCGACGTCACGGACGAGGCGAGCGTCGCGGCGTACCAGCGTGACGCCCGCGCGGCGATCACGGAGATCACGGCGGACGGCGGTGTCGCCGTGCTCGTCGGCGGCAGCGGTCTCTACGTGTCCGCCGTGCTGTTCGACCTCGACTTCCCGGGGACCGATCCCGTGCTCCGCGAGCAGCTCGAGCGGGAGCACCGGGAGCTCGGGCCGACCGTCCTGCTCGACCGACTGCGAGCGCTCGACCCGGCAGCGGCGGCCGTGATCGACGCCCGCAACCCGCGGCGGTTGATCCGGGCCGTCGAGGTCGCGAGCCGGTCGAACCGCGTCACCCCGAGCCTCCCGTCCGCGCCGCGCCCGTGGCGACCGGCGCACGTCCTGCACCTGCGGCGCGACCGCGAGCAGCTCGTGGCGGGCCTCCGCACCCGGGCCGAGCGCATGTTCGCCACCGGGCTCGTGGACGAGGTCGCGACCCTGCGGGACCGGGGACTCGAACAGGGCCGCACGGCGCGTGCCGCCATCGGGTACGCGCAGGCACTCCAGGTCCTCCGCGGGGAGGCGACGGTCGACCAGGCCGTGGAGGCGACGAGCATCGCGACGCGCAAGTACGCGCGACGACAGGTCTCGTGGTTCAAGCGGTACGCCGACGCCGGGACGACCCGGGTGAGCGCGGTGGACGTCACCGGCGCCGGGGCCGCGGAGCTGTCGGGACTGGCCCGTAGGATCGTCCCGTGACCGAGCTGCACTTCACCAAGGGCCACGGAACCGGCAACGACTTCGTCCTGTTCGCCGACCCCGACGCGACGGTCGACCTGACCCCGGACCGGATCCGTGCGATCGCGGACCGGCGGTTCGGCGTCGGCGCCGACGGCGTCATCCGGGCGGTGCGGTCCGACGCGATCCCCGAGGGCCGAGCGGTCCTCGCCGAAGACCCGGACGCCACCTGGTTCATGGACTACCACAACGCCGACGGCTCGGCGGCCGAGATGTGTGGCAACGGGATCCGCGTCTTCGCCCGGTACCTGACCGAGGCGGGACTCGTCGACCTCGCCCCGGGACAGACCCTGACCGTGGGCAGCCGGAAGGGCGTCGTCGACATCCAACGGTCGTCGACGGGCTTCGCTGCCGACCTCGGCCGGTGGCGTCTCGGCATCGACGGTGGCGGATCGGACGACGTCCTCGTCCGCGCGAAGGAGCTCGACCGCGCACGGCCCGGCCTCGGCATCGACGTGGGCAACCCGCACGTCGTCGTGGCGGTCGCCAGCGAGGAGGAGCTCGCCGGCATCGACCTGACCTACGTGCCGGTGCTCGACCCGGCTCCCGCTTCGGGCGCGAACGTCGAGTTCGTGCTCCCCGGCGACCCGCTCGTCACGGACGGGGTCGGCGAGATCACGATGCGCGTGCACGAGCGCGGGAGTGGCGAGACGCTGTCGTGCGGGACGGGTGCGATCGCCGCGGCCCTCGCGACCCGGTACTGGGCGGGCTCGGCAGCGCCCGACACCTGGCGCGTCCGCGTTCCGGGCGGCGTGCTCACGGTGCGCATGTTCGCCGCGGAGGACGGCGAGCACGTCTCGCTCGCCGGCCCGGCGGAACTCGTCTTCTCGGGGGACCTCACGGTCTGAGGCGGCCTGAGCCCGTCTGGGTCTGTCCCAGCTGGTCTGGGTCTGTCCAAGCTGGTCTGGGCCCGCCCGAGCTGGTCTGGGCCCGCCCGAGCTGGGCCGGGCTGGCCTCAGCCGGTCCCGGTCACGCCGTCCGGTGCACCCGGATGACGCGGAAGCCCTTGTCTGTCGTCGCCCGCGTGACGGTGAAGCCCTCCATCAGCGTCTGCTGCAACCAGCGCTGCAGGGAGTCCCCGCCGAGGTCCTTCGACACCACGAGCCAGGCGTCCCCGCCGACGGCGAGCCGGGGGATCCACGTGCGGAGGATGTCGTGCAGTTCGTCCTTGCCGACCCGGATCGGCGGGTTCGACCAGATCGTCCGGAACGTCGCGTCGGACGGGATGTCGGCGGGCAGACCCACCGTCACGTTGTCCGCTCCGGCAGTGGCGGCGTTGGTGCGCGCCAGGTCGAGGACGCGCTCGTTGACGTCGACGCCCCACACGTGGGCGTCGGGGGACTGCAGCGCCATGGTGATCGCCAACGGACCCCACCCGCATCCGACGTCGAGCAGGTCCCCGGTGGGCGCGGGCGCGGGGACGGTGCGCAGCAGCACGCTCGTGCCGCGGTCGATGCCGTCCGGGCTGAAGACGCCGGCGGCGGTGGTGAGGTCGAGCGTCCGACCGGCGAGCGTCACGCGGATCTGCCGCGGCCGCGCCGGGCTCTCCGGAGTGGCAGAGAAGTAGTGGTCGTTCGCCATGGAAGAACCGTACCGGGAACCCCGTGTGTCCAGAGGGCTCCGGAGGTACCCTGTGGACAGCATGACGGAATCCCATCAGCAGGACGAACAGACCATCCACGACGACAGCGCAGACGGTGTCGTCGAGCGGGTGCTGCGCAACGCCGACCGGCGCGCAGCATCCTCCATCTTCGCGCCGGCGCAGGCGATCCAGACCCGCTCGGTGGACGAGCAGGGCTGGGACGGCGACGGCGAACAGTACGACCGTGAGGACCGTGCGGCGCTGCGCCGCGTCGGCGGCCTCTCCACCGAGCTCGAGGACGTCACCGAGGTCGAGTACCGGCAGCTCCGGCTCGAGCGGGTCGTCCTCATCGGCGTGTACGCGCAGGGCGACGCCTCCGACGCCGAGAACTCCCTCCGCGAACTGGCGGCCCTCGCCGAGACCGCCGGTGCCGTGGTGCTCGACGGCCTCCTGCAGCGCCGACCGAACCCGGACCCGGCGACGTACCTCGGCAAGGGCAAGGCCCAGGAACTCGCGATGGTGGTCAAGGCCACCGGTGCCGACACGGTCATCGCCGACACCGAACTCGCACCCTCGCAGCGGCGCGCGCTCGAGGACGTCGTGAAGGTCAAGGTGATCGACCGGACGGCCGTGATCCTGGACATCTTCAGTCAGCACGCCACCACCCGCGAGGGCAAGGCGCAGGTCGAGCTCGCACAGCTCGAGTACCTGCTGCCGCGTCTGCGCGGTTGGGGTGAATCGATGTCCCGACAGGCCGGTGGTCAGGTCTCCGGCGGTGCAGGTATGGGCTCCCGTGGTCCCGGTGAGACGAAGATCGAGCTCGACCGACGCCGCATCCACACCCGGATGGCGAAGTTGCGCCGTCAGATCGCGTCCTTCACACCCGCCCGCGAGGCCAAGCGCGCCGACCGCGACCGCAACGACGTCCCGAGCGTCGCGATCGCCGGGTACACGAACGCCGGCAAGTCCTCGCTGCTCAACCGACTGACGAGCGCAGGCGTCCTGGTGCAGAACCAGCTGTTCGCCACCCTCGACTCGACGGTCCGGCGCACGGAGACGTCGAAGGGTCGCGAGTTCACCTTCACGGACACCGTGGGCTTCGTCCGGAACCTCCCGCACCAGTTGGTCGAGGCGTTCCGTTCGACGCTCGAGGAGGTCGGGAACGCGGATGTCATCGTGCACGTCGTGGACGGCTCCCACCCGGACCCGGCGGCGCAGCTCGCGACCGTCCGCGACGTGATCGGCGACGTCGGCGCGCGCGACATCCCGGAGGTCGTCGTGTTCAACAAGGCCGACCTGATCGACGACACCCAGCGCATGGCCCTCGTGGCGCTCGCGCCGGACGCCGTCTTCGTGTCGGCGCGGACCGGTGCCGGCATCCCGGACCTGCTCGCGGCGATCGAGGCTCGCCTGCCGGAGCCCGACGTCGAACTGACCGTCGTCCTGCCGTTCTCCCGCGGCGACCTGGTCTCGCAGCTGCACGACGCCGGCGCGGTCGAGTCCCTCGACTACGTGGCGGAGGGGACGCGCCTCCGGGTGCGGGTCTTCCAGCGGGAGGTCGCCGAACTCGACCCGTACGTGGTCGCGCCGGTCGCGTCCGTCTGACGCTGGTCCGCCGGACGGGAGGCGCGGTGCACGCTCGCACCGCGCCTCCCGTCCGGCGTCCCGCGGGACCGGGACGAGGGCGGCTGCCCGCACCGCCTTCGCGATGCGTGCGGCCGCCCTCGTCGTGTGTCGGGGAGTGGTGTCAGAGGGAGCGGAGGACCGCGACGACCTTGCCGAGGACCGTCGCGGCGTCGCCGAGGATCGGCTCGAACGCGGAGTTGCGGGGCAGCAGCCACGTGTGCCCGTCGCGCTGACGGAAGACCTTGACGGTCGCTTCCTCGTCGAGCATGGCGGCGACGACGTCACCGTTCTCGGCGGTCTGCTGTGCACGGACGACCACCCAGTCGCCGTCGCAGATCGCGGCGTCGATCATCGACTCGCCCACGACCTTGAGCATGAAGAGGTCGCCCGTCCCGACCAGCTGACGGGGGAGCGGGATGATCTCGTCGACGTGCTGCTCCGCGGTGATCGGGACACCGGCCGCGATGCGCCCGACCAGCGGCACGAGGGTGGTGGCGTCCACGTCCGGCCCGTCGGTGCCGGGCGCCGGCTCGTCGACGAGGACCTCGAGCGCGCGCGGGCGGTTCGGGTCACGACGGATCCACCCGCCGAGCTCGAGCTGTCCGAGCTGGTGCGAGACGCTCGAGAGTGACGAGAGGCCGGCGGCGTCGCCGATCTCGCGCATGCTCGGCGGGTAGCCCCGGCTGGCGATCGACGCGCGGATGGCGTCGAGGATCGACTGCTGCTTCGCGGTCAGCGGTTTCTGTCCGCGCAGTTCGTCCGTCACGTCTCGCCCTTCGTCGCGGTGGAACGGTGTCCGCGGGAATGTCGGTGGTGGCCGCGAGACTCGTTCCAGTCGCTCGAAACAGTATCCGGTCGGCGCACCCGGGCCAAACACCTGTTCGAGCGTGTCGCAGGAAATCCCCCCACAGATCCCTCCACGGGACTTGTGCATCCACCCGATCGAACGTATGTTCGGTACACGGCTTCGGTCGGCCCATCCGGACCGGTCGGACTCCGACGGCAAGCAGGAAGGCAACGACATGAGCACCAACGCCATCGTGGACACGCAGCACACCGCAGCACCCGCAGTGCGGACGCGTCTCCGTCTCACCCGCCGCGGGCGGGTCGTCTTCACGACCCTCGCCGCCCTTCCCGTGCTGTTCTGCGTCGGGATCGCGATGCTCAACGGTGGTCAGGCATCTGCCGGTGACCGGGCGGCCGACGTGCACTTCGACACCGTCACGGTCCAGCCGGGCGAGACCCTGTGGCAGCTGGCCGAGCAGACCGCGCCCGACTCCGACCCGCGCGACTTCGTCCAGGACGTCGTGAGCCTCAACGCACTCGACGGCTCGGGTGTGCAGGCCGGCCAGGAGATCGCCATCCCGGCCCAGTACGGCAACTGACCGTCCGACCGCTGGGCGCCCGGCGCGACCACCGATCACGCGGCACCGTCCGGACGGGCGGCGAGCCCCGAGGCGACGCGGCCTACGATGGATCGGTGGCAACCACGCTCGAAGACCTCCCCATCCGAGACGACCTGCGCGGGCAGAGCCCCTACGGCGCCCCGCAGAAGCACGTCCGCGTGCAGCTCAACGTCAACGAGAACACGCATCCCGTCCCGGAGGACGTCGCGGAGGACATCGTCGCCTCGATCCGCCGAGCGCTGACGACCGTCAACCGCTACCCGGACCGCGAGTTCACCGAGCTGCGGGAGTCGCTCGCCGGGTACCTCGGGCACGGACTCGGACCGGAGTCGATCTGGGCGGCGAACGGCTCGAACGAGGTCATCCAGCAGCTCCTCCAGGCCTTCGGCGGACCCGGGCGGAGCGTGCTCGGGTTCCCGCCCACCTACTCGATGCACTCGATCATCGCGTCGGGGACCGGCACCGCGTGGATCCCCGCCGAGCGTGACGATGCGTTCCGGATCTCGCCGGAGACGGCCGTGGCCGCGGTCACCGCCCACCGGCCGGACCTCGTCTTCCTCTGCGGGCCGAACAACCCGACCGGGACGCCGCTCGACCTCGCCACGATCGAGGCCGTCTACGACGCGACCGACGGCATCGTGATGGTCGACGAGGCGTACGCCGAGTTCATGCCGGTCGGGCAGCCGACCGCGCTCACCCTCCTGCCCGGTCGGGAGCGCCTGGTCGTGTCCCGCACCATGAGCAAGGCCTTCGCCTTCGCTGGCGCCCGGGTCGGCTACCTCGCCGCGGACCCCGCCGTCATCGACGCGCTCCGCCTCGTGCGCCTGCCGTACCACCTGTCCGCCCTCACCCAGGCCGCGGCCGTCGCCGCCCTCCGGCACGCCCCGGAGATGCTGCGCATGGTCGACGACATCCGCGGGCAGCGCGACCGCATGGTGACGGAACTGCGCGCGATGGGGTACCAGCCGCACGAGACGTGGTCGAACTTCGTGCTGTTCGGGGGGGTCGCCGACCCGCGTGCAGCGTTCGAGTCGCTGCTCGAGCGCGACGTGATCGTGCGCGACCTCGGCATCCCGAACCACCTCCGCGTGAGCGCTGGGACGGCGGAGGAGACGACCGCCTTCCTCGACGCCATGCGCGCGGTCGCCGCCGAGCAGCCGCCCGTTAGGGTTGCAGCATGACCGCGCGCACCGCCGAGATCACCCGCTCGACGAGCGAGTCGACCGTGTCCCTGTCGCTCGACCTCGACGGCACCGGGAAGTCCGAGATCGCGACGAGCGTGCCGTTCTTCGACCACATGCTGACGGCGTTCAGCAAGCACTCCCTGATCGACCTGCGCGTGCAGAGCTCCGGTGACACGGACATCGACGTGCACCACACGGTCGAGGACACCGGCATCGTGCTGGGGCAGGCGCTCCGGCAGGCGCTCGGCGACCGCGCGGGCATCGGCCGCTACGGCGATGCCCTCGTCCCGCTCGACGAAGCCCTGGCGCAGGCGGTCGTCGACGTGTCCGGTCGTCCGTACCTCGTCCACACCGGAGAGCCCGCCGGCTTCGAGTTCCACCGGATCGGCGGACACTTCACCGGGTCCATGGTCCGGCACGTGTTCGAGGCGATCACGATGAACGCCGGCATCACGGTCCACGTCCGCGTCCTCGACGGCCGCGACCCCCACCACATCGCGGAGGCCGAGTTCAAGGCCTTCGCTCGGGCCATGCGCCGCGCCGTCGAACTCGACCCGCGCGTCGACGGCATCCCGTCCACGAAGGGCACGCTGTGAGCACCACCCGGCCGAACGTCGTCGTCCTGGACTACGGCTCCGGCAACGTCCACTCCGCCGCGAAGGCGCTCGAGCGCGCGGGCGCCGACGTGACGCTCTCGAACGACAAGCAGGCCGCGCTCAAGGCCGACGGACTCCTGGTCCCCGGTGTCGGTGCGTTCGCCGCGGTCGTCGACCAGCTCGAGGGGGTGCGCGGCGGCGAGATCGTCGACCACCGCCTGGCTGGTGGGCGCCCCGTGCTCGGCATCTGCGTCGGCATGCAGGTCCTGTTCGAGCGCGGCGTCGAGCGCGGTGCCGACGTCGAGGGCCTCGGGCAGTGGCCCGGCGTCGTCGAACCGATCGAGGCCGAGGTCCTGCCGCACATGGGCTGGAACACGGTCGAGGCCCCCGAGGACTCCGTGCTGTTCGACGGCCTCCGTGACGAGCGCTTCTACTTCGTGCACTCCTACGGCGTCACCGACTTCCCGCTCGAGGCGTACGGGCCGTTCCGTGCGCCGAAGCTCACCTGGGCCGAGCACGGGGAACGGTTCATCGCCGCGGTCGAGAACGGCCCGCTGAGCGCCACGCAGTTCCACCCGGAGAAGTCCGGCGAGCCGGGCATCCGCCTCCTCCGCAACTGGGTCTCGTCACTGTGACCCCCGATCCCGACGGGACCATGACCGAGCTCTCCACCACCCAGCCCCTCGTCCTGCTGCCGGCCGTCGACGTCGTCGACGGTCAGGCCGTGCGCCTCACCCAGGGCGAAGCCGGCAGCGAGACCGGGTACGGCGACCCCGTCGTCGCGGCCCGCACCTGGCGTGACCAGGGGGCGGAGTGGATCCACCTCGTGGACCTCGACGCGGCGTTCGGTCGTGGCGACAACCGCAGGGTGATCGCGCACGCCGTCCGCGAGGTCGAGGGCGTCTCCGTCGAGCTCTCCGGCGGCATCCGCGACGACGCCTCGCTCGAGGCCGCCCTCGCCACCGGTGCCGCCCGGGTCAACCTCGGCACGGCCGCGCTCGAGAACCCCGACTGGGCCGCGCGGGTCATCGGGCAGTACGGCGAGCAGATCGCCGTGGGGCTCGATGTCCGCGGCACCACCCTCGCAAGCCGGGGATGGACCGAGGATGCGGGCGACCTCTGGGAGGTGCTCGACCGGCTCGAGGAAGCCGGCTGCGCCCGGTACGTCGTCACCGACGTCACGAAGGACGGCACGCTGCAGGGCCCGAACGTCGACCTGCTGCGTCAGGTGTGCGACCGGACCGACCAGCCGGTGGTGGCCTCGGGCGGCATCTCGACGCTCGACGACCTGCGTGCGCTCCGCGAACTCGTGCCGCACGGTCTCGAGGGCGCGATCATCGGCAAGGCGCTGTACTCGGGGGCGTTCACGCTCCCGGCCGCGCTCGACATCGCCTCGGAGTAGTCCGTGGCGGGGATCTCGAACGGCCGCGGCACGGGTCCGGAACCCGACGACCGGACCGCCGAGGAGCACGCGGCGCACGACCACACCGCCGACTCCGCGGGGAACCCCTGGGCCGGTCGGACGTTCGACGCACACGACACGACGTTCGCCGAGGACGACGGGCTGGCCGACCCGGACCTCGTCGCCGCGATCACCGCGGTCGCCTCGGGAGGCCCGCACGGCGCCGTCGTCGACGCCCTCCGCTCGGCACGTCTGCTCATCCCGCTCGTCGCCGAAGCGGGCGACGTCGGGGAGACCCCGGACGGGCGCACCGTCGACAAGACGCAGGAACTGTCGATCGTGACCGTGGCCGGCCCGGACGGCCGCGCCGTCATGCCCGCCTTCACCTCGGTCGAGGCGATGCGCGCCTGGGACGCCGATGCCCGTCCGATCCCGGTCGAGTCCCGCCGGGTGGCGATGGCCGCGGCGAGCGAGGACACGCAACTCGTCGTGCTCGACCCCACGGCAGCGACCGAGTTCGTCCTGCGGCGGCCCGCGGTGTGGGCGCTCGGGCAGGACCTGCCCTGGACGCCGTGCTCCGAGGACCCCGAGGTCGCGCGGGCCTTCGCCGGCACGATCGAGACCGAACCGGCCGTGGTCCGGGTCGAGCTGTCACCGGGGGACCCGCTCTCCCGGTTCGCCGGGCCCGAGCTCACGGTCGGCCTGCGACTCATCGCCGGGCTCGACCGCGAGCAGGTGACGGAACTGGTCGGGCGCCTGCAGCAGCGGTGGGCCACCGACCCGGTGATCGCGGAACGCGTCGACAGCATGCGCGTCGCCCTCCGCGCCGCGTGATCACCGCCCTCCGACGACCGGGAGGCCCGTGTCCGGTCCGCCCCGCGGGTCCGCCCGCTCGGCGGTGCGGCCCGATCAGCCGCGGGTGCGCCGGTACGATGGCCAGGTGAGCAGCATCCCGACGACAGCCTCCGGTACCGGCGACATCGTCACGGGTCCGACCGGTCGGCCCGTGCGGGCGTTCCCCGTGCCGGACGAGCTGGACGGCCACGGTCCGGCGCGCATCATCTCCCTGTGCAACCAGAAGGGCGGGGTCGGCAAGACCACCACCGCCATCAACCTCGGTGCCGCGCTGGCCGAGTACGGGCGGAAGGTCCTGGCGGTCGACTTCGACCCGCAGGGCGCCCTTTCCGCCGGCCTGGGCGTGCGGACGCACGACATCCCCACCGTCTACGACCTGCTCATGGGCGCCGTGAAGGACCCGAACCAGGTCATCCAGCCGACGAACGTGCCGTTGCTCGACGTCATCCCGGCGAACATCGACCTGTCCGCGGCTGAGGTGCACCTGGTCAACGAGGTCGCCCGCGAGCAGATCCTCGCGAGCGTGCTGCGGAAGGTCTCGAATGACTACGACGTCATCCTCATCGACTGCCAGCCCTCGCTCGGCCTCCTGACCGTGAACGCCCTGACGGCCGCGCACGGTGTGCTCATCCCGCTCGAGTGCGAGTTCTTCGCCCTCCGCGGTGTCGCGCTGCTCATCGAGACCATCGACAAGGTGCGCGACCGGCTCAACCCGGCCCTGACGCTCGACGGCATCCTCCCGACCATGTACGACGCACGGACGCTGCACTCGCGGGAGGTCATGGAGCGGGTCGTCGAGACCTTCGGTGACCGGGTCCTCGACACGGTCATCGGCCGCACGATCAAGTTCCCCGACGCCACCGTCTCCGCGCGTCCGATCACACAGACGGCTCCGGACCACGCCGCGGCGCACGCCTACCGGTCGCTGGCACGAGAGCTCGTCCAGCGTGGCGCCGTCGCCTGAGGAACCGGCCACGAGCCTCCCGTCCGGCGCGCCCGGACCCGTCGACGACGAGCGCGACGCGCCGGTCGGCACCACGACGGCACCCGGGTTCCGGGTGCGTCTCAGCAACTTCGACGGACCGTTCGACCTGCTGCTCTCGCTCATCACGAAGCACGAGCTCGACATCACCGAGGTCGCTCTCAGCGCGGTCACAGGGGAGTTCATCGCGTACGTGCGACAGGCCGAGTCGAGCGACGAACTCGACGAGGCGAGCGAGTTCCTCGTCGTCGCTGCGACGCTCCTCGACCTGAAGATCGTCGGACTGCTCCCGCAGGGTGAACTCGTGGACGCCGAGGACGTGGCGCTCCTCGAGGCCCGCGACCTGCTCTTCGCACGACTGCTGCAGTACCGGGCGTTCAAGCAGGCCGCGGACTGGTTCGGCGACCGCTGGGCGACCGAGTCCCGACGGCACGTCCGGAGCGTCCGGCTCGAGGAACGGTTCCGCGCCCGGACCCCGGAGCTGGTGTGGACGCTCTCCGTGCAGGACTTCGCGGCGCTGGCGGCACTGGCGTTCGCCCCGCGGGAGATCCCGACCGTCGGGCTCGACCACCTGCACGCCCCCGCCGTGAGCATCCGCGAGCAGGCCGCCATCGTCGTGTCCCTCCTGCGCACCCGCGCCGACGAGGGGTCGCCGGACGTGACGTTCCGCGAGGTGATCGCGGGCGTCGACCAGGCGGGTATCGTGGTGGCTCGTTTCCTCGCGATCCTGGAGCTGTACCGGAACGCCTCCATCTCGTTCGAGCAACTCGAACCACTCGGGGAACTGATCCTCCGGTGGACCGCGCTCGACTGGACGGACGAGAGCCTCGCGAACCTGGGAGCCGACTATGACGGATGACGTGCACGCTCGCGGTGCGCGCGCCCGCGCCGGTGGGTCCGCCGAGCCGGGTGGCTCGGACGAGATCGAGGACGCCCGAGCCCTGGAAGCCGAGCTCCGTGCTGCCGCAGCGGCACGAGCCGACGCGCCCGCTGACGCCGCGTCTGCCGTCGAGGCGTCGATCGACCGTCAACTCGAAGCGATCCTGATGATCGCGGACCAGCCGCAGTCGCTCGTGGCACTCGCCGCCGCCGTCGGGGAACCGGTGGCCGACGTCCGGCAGGCGGTCGACCGCCTGGTGGCCGACTTCGACGGCGTCGACGGCACGGTCCGCCGCGGGTTCGAGCTCCGCGAGGTCGGCGGGGGCTGGCGCTTCTACGTCCGCTCGGAACTCGACGCCGTCGTCGAGCAGTTCGTCGAGGCCGAGCGTCCGGCACGGCTGTCCCAGGCAGCCCTCGAGACGCTGGCCGTGGTCGCCTACAAGCAGCCGATCACCCGTTCCCAGATCGCCGCGATCCGGGCCGTCAACGTCGACGGCGTGGTCCGGACCCTCGTCGCGCGCGGCCTCATCGAGGAGTCGTTCACCGACTCCGAGACCGGCGCCATCAACTACGTCACCTCCGAGTTGCTGCTCCAGCAGCTCGGCATCAACTCGCTCGACGAGCTTCCGCTCATCTCGCCCCTCCTGGAGGACGGCGCGGACGGCTTCGGGCAAACCGAAGGGATCCCCGATGGCCGGGTTTGACCAGAACGACAGACCACGACGAGACGACGACCGCCGCGGCGGCCCCGGACGCACGGGCGGTGGCCGGCCGGGAGGCGCGGGCCGCCGTGACGACGCACCCCGCGGACGCGACGGGGCCGGCTCCGGCGGGTACCGCGGGCGGGACGTCCGTGGTGCGGGTGCGGGTGCCGGTGACCGCGGTGGGTACCGCGGGCGCGACGACCGTGGTGCGGGTGCCGGTGACCGCGGTGGCTACCGCGGGCGCGACGACCGCGCTGGTGGCGACCGTGGTGGGTACCGCGGCGGCGAGGACCGGGGTGCCGGTGGGTACCGCGGGCGCGACGACCGTGCTGGTGGCGACCGTGGTGGGTACCGCGGCGGCGAGGACCGGGGTGCCGGTGGGTACCGCGGGCGCGACGACCGTGCTGGTGGCGACCGTGGTGGGTACCGCGGCGGCGACGACCGGAGTGCCGGTGGATACCGCGGGCGCGACGACCGTGCCGGTGGGGACCGCTCGACGGGTGGGTACCGCGGGCGCGACGACCGCGGCTCCTCGGACCGCGGTGCGTACCGCGGTCGCGACGAGCGTGGTGCCGGCGACCGGGGCGGGTACCGCGGGAGCGACGACCGCGGGGCCGGTGGGTACCGTGGGCGGGACGACCGTGGCGGCGACCGCGGGGCCGGTGGGTTCCGTGGGCGGGATGACCGCGGCTCCTCGGACCGCGGTGGGTACCGCGGGCGCGACGACCGGGGCGGCGACCGGCCGACCGGTGGGTACCGCGGCGGTGACGACCGGTCCTCCGGTGGCTTCCGAGGGCGTGACGACCGTGGCGGCGACCGTCCGACGGGTGGCTTCCGAGGGCGTGACGACCGTTCCGGTGGGTACCGCGGCGGTGACGACCGGTCTTCCGGTGGCTTCCGCGGACGTCCGGACCGCGACGCGCGCAGCTCCGACCGTCGCTCGGACGACCGTGGCGGCTTCGTGAGCCGGGACGACGATCGCGGCCGCTTCGTGCGCCGCGACGACTCCGACCGTCGGCCCGGCGCTGGCGCCCGTGACGACCAGCGCGGCGGCTACCGCGGTGGTGACCGGCCGCGCGACGACCGTGGCGCGGAGCGTGGCGGACACCAGGGACGTGACTCCCGTGGTGGCCGCGACGACCAGCGCGGTGGGTACCGCGGCCGTGACGACCGCGGGGCCACCCGTCGGTCGGACGACCGGGGTGCCGAGCGTGGCGGCGACCCGCGCCGCGACGACCGCCGGAGCCCGGACGGTGCCCCGAGCAGCGTCTGGCACAACGGCCGCCGCTACGTCGGTGGCACGACCAGCCCGCGCAACGACCCCGCACGCAAGCGCACGACGCCCCTGCCCGCCGGGGAACGCGACGACGAGGGTCGTCCCGCCGAGGGCACACCCGAACGCCCGATCATCCCGGACTGGGAACCGGCGGACGGGACGGCGACCGACGGAGGCGAGCCGGACCTCCAGGAGGGCGGTGAGCGTCTGCAGAAGGTGATCGCCGCTGCCGGCGTCGCCAGCCGTCGTGTCGCGGAGAACCTCATCGCCGAAGGGCGCGTGACGGTGAACGGCGAGGTGGCGGACATGCTCGGACGCCGCGTCGACCCGGACACCGACGAGGTCGCCGTCGACGGTGTGCCGGTGCAGACCGACACCTCGCGGCGGTACGTCGTCCTCAACAAGCCGACCGGCGTGGTCTCGAGCATGCAGGACGAGCACGACCGCCCGGACCTGTCCCAGTTCGTCGACCGGTTCGAGGAGCGCCTGTTCAACGTCGGCCGCCTCGACTACGACACGGCCGGCCTGATCATCCTGACGAACGACGGAGCCCTCGCGCACGTGCTGGCCCACCCGTCGTTCGGCGTGACGAAGACCTACGTCGCGAAGGTCGACGGCACGATGACGCCCTCCACGCTGCAGTTGCTGCTCGACGGCATCGACCTGGAGGACGGGCCGATCGCCGCCGACAAGGCGCGCCTGCTCGAGTCGTCACGCGGGGAGTCCCTGGTCGAGATCACCCTGCACTCCGGCCGCAACCGCATCGTCCGGCGGATGCTCGAGGCGATCGGGCACCCGGTCCTCGAACTCGTCCGACGGTCCTTCGGACCGCTCCAGCTCGGCAGCCTCGCGCCGGGCCAGGTGCGGGAACTCACCACCGTCGAGCTCGGCAAGCTGCTGGGCATCGCGCGGACCGCGGGGACCCGCACGGGTGACGACGAGGCGGAGAGCACGGACTGACCGGCTCACGGACGGCGCCGGCGCAGGTGGGGGAGTTCCCCACAGGCCCGGCGCCGTCCCGTTCCCGGGCCGCACCGCTCGCTAGGCTTGCGGCGTGACCGAAGCCACTCCGCCCGCCCTCCCCGACGACCGGGTGTCGTCGGGGATCGACCGGCGACTCCGCGGACCGGTACGGATCGTCGGGACCGGCCTGCTGGGCGCGTCGATCGGCCTCGCCCTGCGGGACAAGGGAGTGGACGTCATCCTGGACGACGTGTCCCCGGCCGCGTTGGCGCTCGCCGTGGACTACGGCGCCGGACGCCGTCCTGCACCGGGTGACGCGCCGGAGCTCGTCGTCGTCGCGGTGCCGCCGGACGTCACGGCCAGCGTCGTGGAACGCGAACTCGCCGCCTTCCCGGACGCCGTCGTGACCGACGTCGCGAGCGTGAAGTCCGGGCCACTCGAACGACTCCGTGCCGCCAGCGCCGACGTCTCGCGCTACATCGGTTCGCACCCGATGGCCGGCCGCGAACGCAGCGGGCCGACCGCCGCCCGGGCCGACCTGTTCATCGGCCGTCCGTGGGTGATCGCCGGACACGACGACATCACCCATCAGCGAGCCGCCGCGGTGGAGCACCTGGCGCTCGACCTCGGCGCGACCGTCGTCCCGATGGACCCCGCAGCCCACGACCAGGCGGTCGCCGTCGTCTCCCACGTCCCGCAACTGGTGTCGACGCTCATGGCCTCCCGACTCCGGGACGCTCCGGGCGAGGCCCTCGGGCTCGCCGGCGGCGGGGTGCGCGACGTCACGCGCATCGCCGCGAGCGACCCGGGTCTGTGGGTGCAGATCATCGGCGCGAACGCCGCCCACATCCGACCGGTGCTGACCGACCTGCGGGACGAGCTCGACCGGGTGATCGACGCGCTCGCCGACCCGACGGCCCCCGGGTCGCCCCGCAGCCTGGCGGAGACCATCGCGTCCGGCAACCGGGGTGTCGAGCGGTTGCCCGGCAAGCACGGCTCCACCGCCCGGTTCGCCCGTGTCGTCGTCCTCATCGACGACCGTCCCGGACAGTTCGCCGCGCTCCTCACCACCATCGGGGAGCTCGGCATCAACCTCGAGGACCTGCACCTCGAACACTCGCCACGGGCGCAGATCGGCATCGTCGAGGTGTCGGTCGTCCCCGAGCACGAACAGCGACTCGTCGAGGAACTCGAGGGTCGCGGATGGAGGATCGCAGCAGCATGGGCCTGAACGAGCACGACACCGCACTCGAGTCCGGTGTGACCGGGGGCCCGGACGGCCCCGACGCCGGACTGCCGACCCCTGTCGACAAGCCCGGACCCCTCGGCGGCGGCGACGTCACCGGTGGTCCGGACGGCCAGGGTGCCGGTGAACTCGGCTCCACGCGTGACCCGATGCCCGCCGGGCTCCCGGCCGGCGCGTTCGTCGCGAAGTTCGTCATCGCCGTGGATGGCCCCGCAGGCAGCGGCAAGTCGAGCGTGTCCCGCGCCGCTGCCCGCGCACTCGGCTTCGGCTACCAGGACACCGGCGCCGCCTACCGTGCGCTCGCGTGGCACGCCCTGCAGCTCGGCGTCGACCTCGACGACCCGGCCGCGGTCCTCGCCAGCTGGGACCACTTCGACTACGAGATCGGCACCGACCCCGACCACTACTTCGTGCGCGTCGGCGGTGTCGACGTCACGGACGCGATCCGGACGCCCGAGGTCACGGCGGCGGTCGCCCACATCGCGAAGCTGCCCGACGTGCGCGCGAAGCTCGTCGCGCTCTTCCGCCAGGTCATGCGGAAGGCGGACGGACAGGGCATCATCACCGAGGGTCGGGACATCACGACGGTCGTCGCACCGGACGCCGAAGTCCGCATCCTGTTGACCGCCGACGAATCCGTTAGAATGGCACGTCGGTCGGCAGAGGTCACGACCCAGTCGGCCGAAGAGACGTCGGCCGCCCTCGCCCGTCGGGACGCTGCCGATGCGAAGGTCGTCGACTTCATGAACGCCGCCGACGGCGTCACCACCCTCGACTCCACCGACCTCGACTTCGACCAGACCGTGCAGGCGGTGGTCGACCTGGCCCGCTCGGCCACGAACTGACGACGAGGCGGCCACACGGCCGCACGTGAACCACGAACACGCGGCCGACCGGCCGCCGGCAAGGAAACCACCATGGCGCAGCTGGACGACCGAAGCGACGACGACTTCCCCGAGTACGACGACTCCCTCGGCGAGCGGCTCGCCGACATCGACGAGGCCGAAGCGGACCAGCGTGCGAGCGCGCTCCGTGCCGGGCTCGAGGACTACGACCTCGACGAGGAGGACATCGCACTCCTCGAAGCCGGCAAGCTCGGCGTCGACGGCGTCGCGTACCTGCCGGCGCTGCCGGTGCTCGCGATCGTCGGGCGTCCGAACGTCGGCAAGTCGCAGCTCGTGAACCGCATCCTCGGGCGGCGGGAAGCCGTCGTGCAGGACACCCCGGGTGTCACGCGTGACCGCGTCAGCTACAAGGCCGAGTGGAACGACAAGCGGTTCACCATCGTCGACACCGGCGGGTGGGAGCCCGACGCGAAGGGCATCAACGCCTCCGTCGCCGCCCAGGCCGAGGTCGCGATCGACCTCGCCGACGCGGTGCTCTTCGTCGTGGACGTCACGGTCGGCATCACCGCGACCGACGAGCACGTCGTGAAGATGCTGCGCGGCACCGACCGTCCGGTCATCGTCGTCGCGAACAAGTCCGACGACGAGCGCCGCGACCTCGAGGCCCACGCGCTGTGGAACCTCGGCCTCGGCGAGCCGCACCCGGTCTCGGCCCTGCACGGTCGCGGTGTCGCGGACCTCCTCGACCTCATCATCGCGACGCTGCCCGACGTGTCCGCGGTCGCGAAGCAGGAGATCGGTGGCCCGCGTCGCGTGGCGATCCTCGGCCGCCCGAACGTCGGCAAGAGCTCGCTGCTCAACAAGGCCGCCGGCGAGGAGCGCGTGGTCGTCAACGAGCTCGCGGGGACGACCCGTGACCCGGTGGACGAGCAGGTCGAACTCGGTGGCAAGACCTGGCGCTTCGTCGACACCGCCGGCATCCGGAAGCGCGTGCACATGCAGCAGGGTGCCGACTTCTACGCCTCGCTCCGCACGACCGCCGCCCTCGAGAAGGCCGAGGTCGCCGTCGTCGTCCTCGACGTGACCGAACCGGTGTCGGTGCAGGACCTCCGCATCATCGACCTGGTGCTCGAGTCCGGCCGCGCACTCGTCCTGGCCTACAACAAGTGGGACCTGCTCGACGACGAGCGCCGCCGTTACCTGGAGCGCGAGATCGAGCAGGACCTGGCGCACGTCACCTGGGCGCCGCGCGTGAACATCTCCGCCCGCACCGGACGCCACCTCGAGAAGCTCGTGCCGGCGCTCGAGACCGCACTCGAGTCGTGGGACACCCGCATCCCGACCGGCAAGGTCAACGCCTTCGTCGCCGAACTCGTCCAGGAGCACCCGCACCCGGTCCGCGGTGGCAAGCAGCCGCGCATCCTGTTCGCCACGCAGGCGTCGACCCAGCCGCCGACCTTCGTGCTGTTCACGTCGGCGTTCCTCGACCCGCAGTACCGCCGGTTCATCACACGGCGCCTCCGCGAGGTCTGGGGCTTCGACGGCACCCCGATCATCGTCAACATGCGCGTCCGCGAGCGCCGGAAGCGCTGACCGGTCATGGCCGCGCCGCGAGGGGAGCGATCGACGTCACCGCGTCGGTCGCCCCTCGTGGCGGGGCTGGTCCTGCTCGTCGCGGTCGGCGTCGGCGCGGTCGCGCTGCGGTCCGCTCCGGATGACCGGACGTCGGCGTCCACGCCGTCGCCGTCCCCGAGCACGGACGGACCCCGGATGGCCATCGGCCACGGCTTCATCCCGGACGAGCCGACGTCCGACGCGACGGTCGTCCCGTCCGGCGCTGGCGCGGGCGCCGGTGCTGCTCCCAGCGGTGACACGACCGTGGTCGACGCCGCGACCGGACTGCCCGTCGACGACGGGCAGGCGTCGGCTCCCTGGTGGCGACGGGCTCTGCCGATCGCGGGCGACCTCGTTCCGATCCGAGGTGACGTCCGGGGCACCGTCCGCCTCGAGGTCGTCGGGGAACAGGTCGTCCAGATCACCCTCACCGGTGTCCGGGTCGATGCGGGGTCCGGGGCGACCGGGTCGCACGTCGGTGCCGTGCGGGTCCAGCTGTCCTCGGGTGACGTCGTGGGGACCGACCGAGCACGGTGGACCGGTGACGACGTTCCGGCCGACGTCGGCTCGTTCACGCCGGACGGCGAACACCCCGTGCTGGTCATCGTCGACCCGCAGGACCTGCCGTCGGTGGTGCACTCCGTCCTGCTCGTCGACGCTGGCACCGGTGCCGTGCTCGGCGGAGCGGAATTGCTGCCCGTCTCCTGACCGGGGCAGCCGTGCGCGCTGTGGTGCGTGCGGGATGGATGGCAGCGCCCGACCGCTCGTCCGAGGGAGGGTCGGTGACCGCGGCGCGGACCCCGCGTGGCTACGCCACAGATCCCGGGGCCCCGCCATCGATCCGGTGGCCCCGCGATGTGGCCGGATGGGGCACCATGGGACGGTGACGCCGCACCCGCCCGCCCTCTCCGCGCGGGCGGACCGTGCGTGGACACGACTCCGGCTCGACCGCCTGGCAGGCGGACGGCAGGGCGGCTACGTCATCCGGGAGGACATGCTCGCCCACCCGGACACCGTCCGGTCGTTCCGCTGGATCCGCTGGCTGCTCGTCGCCGAGACCGTCGTCGGACTGACCGCGGTCCTCGTCGCCGTGCTCCTGACCCGAGCCGGCCAGGACGTCCCGTGGGCGGTCTGGTTCCGCGCGACGGTCGTGCTGCTCATCACCCTGACGCTGTACGTGTTCGCGTGGCGGGCGCAGCTCGGGTACTACTGGGCGTACCAGCGACTGCGGTTGTTCAGCCGGGTCTTCCCGATCGTGACGCTGGTGATCGCGGCGATCCCCGGGTTGTACCCGTTCTGGATGGTCATCGAGCAGATCGTCTTCTCGGTCCTCATGGTCGGGATCGGGGACGTGCTGACGAGCGACCACATGCGGAGCACCTTCCCGAGGCCGGCCCGCCGCGAGGCACGGTAGCCGGGGCGGACCCGACCGCGTACCCCAGGACCACCGAGGATGCGTGTCGCTCGGACCACGAGGAGCATCGTGGGTCGTATGACCACGACCTCCCTCCCCGGCGGCACCTACCGCATCGCTGACGACCTCGACCTGACCCGCGTCGGGTACGGCGCCATGCAGTTGGCCGGGCCGCACGTGTTCGGACCGCCCGCCGACCACGACGAGGCCGTCCGGGTGCTCCGGACCGTCGTCGACCTCGGCATCACGCACATCGACACCGCCGAGTTCTACGGCCCGCACGTCACGAACGAGCTCATCCGCGAAGCACTCGCGCCGTACCCGGAGGACGTCCACATCGTGACGAAGGTCGGGTCGGTCCGAGACGCGAAGGGCAACTGGGTGCCGACCCGAGAGCCCGACGACCTCGTCGCTCAGGTGCACGAGAACCTCCGCACCCTCGGACTCGACCGGCTCGACGTCGTGAACATCCGCATGGGCGGGTTCGACGCCCCGGAGCCGGGTTCGATCGCCCCGCAGGTCGAGGCACTCGCCCGCCTGCAGGAGGAGGGGCTCGTCCGGCACATCGGTCTGTCGACCGTCAGCGCGGAGCAGCTCGCGGAGGCGCAGAGCTACGTGCCGATCGTCTGCGTGCAGAACATGTACAACGTGGCCCGCCGACAGGACGACGCCCTCGTCGACCTCACCGCGTCGCAGGGCATCGCGTACGTGCCGTACTTCCCGCTCGGTGGGTTCTCGCCGATCCAGTCCGGAGCACTCGACCGGGTCGCGGCGCGCCTGGAGGTGTCGCGGCTCACGGTCGCCCTGTCATGGCTGCTCCAGCGGTCGCCGAACATGCTGCTCATCCCGGGGACGTCGTCGGTCGCGCACCTCCGGGACAACGTCGCGTCCGCCGGGTTCGTGCTGCCGGACGACGCCGTGGCGGAACTCGACGCGATCGGGACGGCCGCGTAGCGGCCGGGGCGGACGGGAGGCGCGTGACGACCCCGCCACGCCCCTCCCGGCCACCCGTCGGTCGGTGGCGGTCGGTGGCGGCCGGTCAGGCGACGGTGGCGAGCGCGAACGGCAGCACGGCGGACGCTCCGGCCCGGCGGAGTTCGCGACCCGCGACCGTCATCGTCCACCGGCTGTCGACCAGGTCGTCCACGAGCAGCACCGGCCCCTCGTGTGCCTGCAGTGCGGCGGCCAGCTCCGGGCCGACGACGAAGGTGTCCCAGACGCCGGACAACCGGTAGGCGCTGTTCGTCGCACCGTCGCCGCGCGGGACGCCGCCGTCGCGGTCCAGGGTGCCGAGGTGCTGCAGCCGCCCGATCGAGGACAGGGCCTGCGCGAGCGAGCCGACGAGCTGCGGGCGGGAGCGCGAGGACAGCGCCACCACGCCGGTCGGTCGGACCTCCCAGGGCCAGTCCTTCAGCGCTCGGACGCAGCCGTCGACGAGTTCGCGGGACACCGGCCCGTCCGGGGTCCCGGTCGCGAACAGCGCCCGGAGCGGCCCGCCCCACCCGAGGTCGGTGAGTCGCGCGACCGCACGGCCCGGGGCCACGAGTTCCCCGGCCGGGATCTTGCCCTTCACCGCGACCCCGAGGGACGCCATGCCCGAGGGCCACTGCGCACGCGGGGCGATCTCGACGCCGACCTGGTCGAGCGCGGTGGCCGCACCGGAGCGGTCCGCGTCGGAGACGTCCGTCGGGTACCAGGCGCCGGCGCAGTTGTCGCACCGGCCGCACGGCTCGGCCGTTGGGTCGTCGAGGTCCTGCTGGAGCAGCTGCATCCGGCACGCGCTGGTCGACTCGTACGCCAGCATCGACGCGGCCTCGGCGGCACGGGCAGCGGCGACGCGCTCGTAGCGGGCGGCGTCGTACTCCCACGGGCGCCCGGTCGTGACCCAGCCGCCGCCGACACGACGGACGGCGCCGTCGACGTCGAGCACCTTGAGCAGGAGTTCGAGCGTCGACCGCTTGATGTCGACGAGCCCTTCGAGTGCGACGGTCGACATGGCGCTGTCGGGGGAGAGTGCACCGAGCACGGCCGAGGCGCGCGACTCGGTCGGCATGGACGCGCTCGCGAAGTACTGCCAGATCTCCTGGTCCTCGCGTCCGGGCAGCAGCAGCACGTCGGCGTTGTCCGTCGCGCGGCCCGCACGACCGATCTGCTGGTAGTAGGCGACCGGCGAGGACGGCGCGCCGATGTGCACGACGAAACCGAGGTCGGGCTTGTCGAACCCCATGCCGAGCGCACTCGTCGCGACCAGGGCCTTCAGCTCGTTGCCCTTCAACTGCCCTTCGAGCTGTTCGCGTTCCTCGTTGTCGGTCCGGCCGGTGTACGCGCGGACGGCGTACCCGGACTCGCGCAGCAGGCGGGCGATGTCCTCGGCCGCCGAGACCGTGAGCGTGTAGATGATGCCGCTGCCGGGCAGGTCGCCGAGGTGCGCGAGCAACCAGCCGAGCCGGGCGCGGGCGTCGGGCAGTGTGAGCACGCCGAGCCGCAGCGAGGCCCGGGCGAGCGATCCACGGATGGTGAACACCGGGTCCTCGGGGCCGGCGGTGAGTTGCTCGGCGACGTCCTCGACCACGCGCTCGTTCGCGGTCGCCGTCGTCGCGAGCACCGGCACGCCGTGCGGCAGGGAGCGGATGAGCTCGGCCAGGCGCCGGTAGTCGGGTCGGAAGTCGTGCCCCCAGTCGGAGATGCAGTGCGCTTCGTCGACGACGAGCATCCCCATCCGCCCGATGAGCGCGGGCAGCTGTTCGTCGCGGAACTTCGGGTTGTTGAGCCGCTCGGGGGAGACGAGGAGCACGTCGACCTCGTCACGGGCGAGGGCGGCCTGCGTCTCGGTCCACTCGTGCGCGTTCGCCGAGTTGATGGACACCGCTCGCACCCCGGCCCGCGCGGCCGCTGCGACCTGGTCCCGCATGAGTGCGAGCAGCGGCGACACGAGCACGGTCGGCCCGCCGCCCCGGCGCCGCAGCAGCAGGGTGGCGAGGAAGTAGACCGCCGACTTGCCCCACCCGGTGCGCTGCACGACGAGGGCGCGCTGCCGGTGCTCGACGAGCGCGGAGATCGCCTCGAGTTGCCCCGGGTGGAAGACGGCGTCGACCCGACCGGTCAGGGCCTGCAGGGCCTCCTGCGCCTCGGCGGCGATCGCAGCGGATGGTGCCGGACCGGCCGACGGTGCCGGGCCGGCCGACGACGCGACCCCCGCAGCAGGCGGGACGGAGGAGGCAGCAGGTGAACGCATGCCCCCATGCTGTCAGGACCGACCGACGAACCCGGCCACGAGCCACAAGGCTGTGGAGGACCCGCGACCACTCACTGGTAGGTGACCAGCGACGGGGTCGGCTTCACCTCGGCCATCGTCTGCTCCGGCGTCAGCATCGGCGAGTCCTCGTCGTGGAAGTTCTTCCACCCCCAGTGCAGCCCCTCCGGACCGCCCTCGTGCAGTGCCTTCCACGTCGCCTGCTTGTCCGGCTGCGCCCCCTGCCCGTCGACGTGCACGAGCAGGTCGAGCTCCGGGTGCGACGTGAGCGAGCCCCGGTCGGCGATCATCGACGACCGGAACTGGTGCAGCACGAGCGCCTTCGGTGGCAGCCCCTCACGCCGGACGAGCTCCGCAAGCCACGCCGACACCTGGTCGACCTCTCGCGCCCCGACCGAGCCGATCTGCTCGAGCGGAACCTGGTCCGGGCCGAGCCGCCACTCCGGGTCGAGCGCCAACCACACGTCCGGCCGCCGGAGCAGCGACTCGTACCGTTGCGCCTGGGAGAGGAAGTCGCTCCGCCCGGGCTGCAGGTCGATGATCGTCGGCATGCCGGCCTCGTGCGCGGCGTCGACGTACGGCTCGAGGGTGGACACGGGCAGCTCGCGCGAGTAGTCGCCGTCGTCCCCGGCCTCGCCGGCAGCGACGGTCGCGATCACCTCGAACGCGGGCGTCACGGGCACGTCCGAGATCCCGCGGTACTCCCGCTCGAGGGCCTTCGCCCGCCGCACGCTCGCCGCCGGGTCCTGTTCGCCGAGCACCCCGAGCACCGGCGCGCCCGGAGCGCCGTACAGAGCCGTGTACCGGTGTCCGTCGAAGGGCCGCTGACCGCCGTCACCGATCCGGTACCCGGTCTGCGCCGCCCGGACGACCCACTCCGGGTCGCCGAGGTCCGCGAAGGCGGCACCGAGCAGCAGGGTCGGCCGACCCTGTGCACCGTGCAGCGCCCGTACGACGTCACCCGACGCGGCGGGGTCCGACACGCCCGAGGGCATCTCCACCAGCTGAGCACCGGCAGCCCGTGCGGTCGCCACCGCCGCAGCGTCCGCCGCCCGGTCCGCCACGAGCACCGTCTGCCGGGAGGCCCGTCCCCCCTCCGCCGACTGGCCCGCCTCCGGTGCGTCCCGTTCCACGACGTCCGTGTCGAGCGAGACGTCGCCGACCGCCTGGTACCAGGACGCGTCGAGCCGATCGAGTTCGGCGTCGACCTGCTCCGGTCCCGTGCCCACGAGGAGCGCGGGCACGTGCGCGCGCACCGCGGCGCTCGCGGCCCGTCGCACCGCGTCGGCGTCGTCCGCCGGCGCCACGACCGCACCGGGAGCCGACCGGAACAACCCCCGACTCGTCCGGACCGACCGCTCGGCGGCGGAGTCCTGCGCGACGACCGTGACAGCGTCGGACGCCGCACGGGCCAGGGTCGGCCGCGGGTCCGGCGCGGCACCGGAACAGGCGGTGACACCGAGGACGAGGCCGGTCACCGCGAGCGCGAGCAGAGGACGAACGGGTCGGGAACGCATCGAGCCACCATAGGAGCCGGACGGCGGTCAGCCTGGGAACCGGGTCAGTCCGGTCGGTAGAACGGGAGCATGCTCCGACAGGCCGACGACCGACCGACCATCGGGCCGGCGTCGCCTCCCGATCTGCACTGCATGACCCTCAACCTTCGCCGCCAGGTCCCTCGCCCTGCCGGGCACCCGGACGCGTGGGAGCACCGCCGGGACGCCGTCGTCGCGCTCGTCGCCTCCGAGCAGCCGACCGTGCTCGCCGTCCAGGAGGCCCTGCGCCCGCAGGCGGTGGACCTCGCCACCGGCATCGGCGAACGATGGGAAGCCGTCCTCCTCGGGCGGGACCGCCACGGCGACGGCGAGGCCGTCGGGGTCCTCGTCGACACCGAGCGCTGCACCGTCGTCGAACGCCGCTCGTGGGCGCTCTCCCGCCGACCGCTCCGCCCCGGCAGCCGCGCCTGGGCCACCGCCTTCCCCCGCCACGCGGTCGGCGTGGTCCTCGACGACCACGCCACCGGCGGACGCTTCCTCGCCCTGGCGACGCACCTCGACGTCGTCTCGCCGTGGGCGCGGCTCCGGTCTGCGCAACTCCTCGGCAGGATCGTGGCCGAGTCCGCGCTGCCGGCCGTCGTGATGGCCGACTTCAACAGTGCGGCAGGATCCGCGCCGTGGCGTGTGCTGGCGGACGCAGGTGTTCCCGACACCTGGGGGCGGGCCTCCCGTCCGGAGACGCCGGAGGTCGGGACGTACGCCGCGTACCGGGAGCCCCGCGCCGACCGGCCGCGCATCGACGGCGTGCTCGCGACCGAGACGGCCGTCGTGTCCCGCGTCGCCGTGTCCACCAGGCGGCCCGGGGGAGTGTGGCCCTCGGACCACCTCGCCGTGCACGCCGTCCTGTCGTTCGGAGCGAGCGCGTGATCGCCACCCTCGGGCTGACGTTCCTCCGCCGACCGCACGGCGCCGTCTGGGCCGCCGACGTGCTCCGGATCGTGACGCTCGTCAGCGTGCCCGTCGCCGCCGTCGGATGGGGCGCGGTGGCGTTCGCCGTGATGGCGCTCGCACTCCTCGGCGCCGTCGTCCCGCGCATGCTCGGACTCCGCCCGACGTTCGACGCGGCCGTCGTCCTGCTGAGCCTGGTCGCCGCGTGGAGCAGCATGCTCGACTGGTACACGACCGTGTTCCTGTGGGACAAGGTCGTGCACGTCATCCTGGTCGGCCTGCTCGCCGGGCTGCTCTACGTCATCGCCTCGGACGTCGGGGTCATCGCCTCGGCCCCGCGTGCCGGGGTGCTGCTCTCCGCCCTCGTGGCGCTCGCCGCGGGGATGGCGATCGGCTCCGTGTGGGAGATCGGCGAGTGGCTCGGGCACAACTTCGTCGACGACACGATCGTCGTCGGCTACGACGACACCATCGGCGACCTGGCCGCGGACGGGGCCGGCGCGTTGCTCGCCGGGTTCGCACTGCCGTGGTTGTCGCGGGAGCGGCGGGTCGTCCGACCTGGTCACGCTGCCCAGGGTGTCGGCGCTCGCCGGGAGGGCACGTCGGCGCTGCACACGCAGGGTTGACGCGCGCGGGCTGCGGGCCGTGGCGCGGTGGGGCTCGCGCTTCCGCTATGCTGGTTGGGCTGCTCCGCGCTCGGTCGGGTGGGGAGCAGGGCCTGCAGTGTCCTTCGTGGACACGGGGTCTGGGTCCGTACGGACTCACGGGCTGTGGCGCAGCTTGGTAGCGCACTTGACTGGGGGTCAAGGGGTCGCAGGTTCAAATCCTGTCAGCCCGACCGACAGCCCCGACGGAACCGAGTTCCGTCGGGGCTTCTTCGTTCTCCTGACGCGATTCTCGTTCGGTGACGGGTGCGAACTCGGCCGCGTCCGGGTGGCACTTCCGCCACGGCGGGAGGTACGACGTGACGCTGGTCGCCGACGCCCACACGACGACAGACGCCGAGCACGACGGAGTGGCCATCACCGGCGAGCAGATAGTGGCCCACACGAACATGTACTTCGCCGGACTGCGCTACCCCGGCCGACAGTTCGCCGCCTTGTCGCACGACGCCGTCGCCCTCTCGTCCGCGCGGTAGGCGACCATCCATCGCGGGGCCGGCCTCCGCGTCACCCGGGTCGCGGTGTTGCCGTCGCTCGCACGCCTGGGGCAGGATCACCACATGACGGGGGAACGCGGAGACCGAGCACGGGTGGTCGCGGTGAGCAGGGACAGCAGCCACGACTTCAGCAAACCCGTCGTGGACGAGGTGACGCTCGTCGAGGGCCTGGGCGTCGAGGGTGACGCACATGCGGGACGCACGGTGCAGCACCGATCGCGTGTGGCTCGGGACCCGCTGCAGCCGAACCTGCGCCAAGTGCACCTGATCCACGCCGAGCTCTTCGACGAGGTGGCTGAGGTCGGCTTCGCGGTCGCGCCGGGCGAGATGGGCGAGAACATCACGACGCGGGGGATCGACCTCCTCGGACTGTCGACCGGTGCACTGCTCCACCTCGGAGCCGACGCCTGCGTCCGCGTGACCGGGTTGCGGAACCCGTGCCAGCAGATCAACGACTTCGAGCCCGGTCTCCTCCGCGAGGTGTTGGGTCGCGCCGAAGACGGCTCGGTGCGACGCAGAGGCGGCGTCATGGCAGTCGTCGTCTCGGGCGGAACGGTCCGGGCCGGTGATCCCATCCGCGTGGAGAACCCGGCGGGCGACCACCAGCCGCTCGGCCCGGTGTGACCGCGGCCCGCAGGGACCGGCGCTGGGTCGCTGGTTCGTGTCCTGTCGATCGCGTCACCGAGGACTGCACCGTCGGCCCTGCGAGAATCGACGCGTGATCCTGCACGGGGCGCTGGCGACGCTCGAACCCATCACGCCGGAACTCGCGGCTCGTGTCGTCGCGCGTGACGAGCGTCCCGGTGATGACTGGCACGCCGAGTACCCCTTCGCGGCTGAGCTCGACCCACTGCGGTCGTTGGCGACCGCGTCGGAGGTGGACCCCGACTTCACGATGTACCTCGTCAGGCGAACGTCGGATGGTCTCGCCGTCGGCGGGTTCGGCTTCTTCGGCCCGCCGGATGCATCGGGGACGGTCGAGTTCGGGTACGGCCTGGTCCCGTCGGCTCGGGGCGCCGGTCTGGCGACGGAGGCAGTGGGACTGGCTCTCGACCGCGCGGCCGTCTGCGGCGCGCGGGTCGCGGTGGCGGACACGGACGTGACGAACACCGCGTCGCAGCGTGTCCTCGAGTCGAACGGCCTGGCGGAGGTCGACCGCCGTCGGTCACTCGTGTTCTACCGGCGCGACCTTCCCACCCGCCGTGCCCACGGTGACCAGCGCGCCGCCAGCGACCACCACGGTGCTCGCGCCACTGACCCAGCGGGGAGGTAGCCGTGCCGAAGCCGAGGAAGCGGCGCCGCCGCCCACGTCGACCGCGGCAGCCGATGACCTGGGCCCGGTTCTGGCGCGGAACCGGGGAGAGCGTCCGCGTGGGTTGGCCACGCTGGCTGGTGGTGATCGGATTCCTCGCGGTCCTGCCGGTCGTGTTCACCCTGCCCGGGGACATCGCGACGCTGCGGCAGAACACGGACCTGCACGAGCGTGGAAGGACGGTGTCCGCAGTCGTCGTCGCGGTCGAGGAACAGCACCACACCGGTCACCGCGGTGGGAGCTGGACCGAGTACTGGCCCGTCACCCGGCAGACGATCGACGGCGTCACGTCCACGACTCCGCTGCGTGGGTACGCGAGCACGGCGCGCGAGCGCTACCAGCGTGGGCAGCGTCTGACCGTGTTGATCGACCCCGACGACCGTCGCACCATCGCCCTGGCGGGTGCGGGCGCTCGCGCGAGCCTGCAACGACAGGTCCGGATCGGTGCCGTCGTCGGTGCAACGGGAGCGGTGTTCCTCGCGATCGGCGTGCCGGTCGCCGTCCGGCGGGCTCACGCGCACCGTCGCCGGACGGCCCTCGCGAAGCCGCTCGGGACAGCGCGGGAGTGGTGGCGGTCCCGGCCGAGGGGATGACCCGGCCGGGACCCCGGTCAGAACGGGACGCCGCAGACGAGGACGGCGTTCGCGAAGGCCGTGGCTTCGCCGGTGCGAACGAACAGGCGGGCGTCCGCGGACATCGTCTTGAGCTCCTCGTGCGACACCGCACGTCGCTCCGGGAACCGGTCGGTGAGCCACCGGTCGGCCTCGGTCCCGGCGGCCTCGGTCGCGGCGATGCACTCCTGGAAGACGGCGTCCCCGAGCAGGGCGTCGAGGACGTCCACGAACCGGGGCACCCCGTGCACGAGCGCGAGGTCGACGACCGGCACGCCGGGCGGGATCGGCAGGCCGCAGTCCGCGACGACGACCAGGTCACCGTGGCCGAGCCGGCTGAGACCGGCGTTCAGCTCGGCGTTGAGGATGCCGCCCTTCTTCACGACGCACCCCCGGCCGGAGCAGCCGGAGCAGCCGGAGCAGCCGACCCGTCTTGCAGGTCGACCGAGGGCAGCACGTTGTCCAGCGTCGGGTAGGACGGCTGCGTCCCCACGCCCTGCACCGCGAACGCCCCGACCCGGACGGCCTGCCGCGCGGCGTCGAGCAGGGAGTCCCCGGCTGCGAGCCCGGCAGCGAGGGCACCGACGAACGCGTCGCCCGCACCCGACGAGTCGACCGCGGTCACCCGCGGGGACGGGACCGCGACGAGGTCGTCCGTCCCGTCCGCCACGAGTGCACCCCGCGCGCCGAGCGTCACGACGACACTCCGCACACCGAGTGCACGCAGCGCGGCGACCAGTGCGGGTTCGTCCGTCGGCACGTGCGCACCGGGGTCGAGCTGCGCGAGGACGAGTGCCGCCTCGTGCTCGTTCACCACGAGCGGGTCGGCCGCGAGCACGACCTCCCGGTCGACGGGCACGACGGGCGCCAGGTTGAGGAGCACCCGTCCGGTCGCGAGTTCCGCGGCGGCGGCGATGCCGTCTGCCGGGATCTCGCCCTGCAGGACGACCACCGCGGCCGACGCGACGACCGGGGCGGCGGTGAGGAGGGCCTCCCGGTCGGTGGCACGGTTGGCGCCCGGGACGACGACGATCGTGTTCTCGCCGCTCCGGTCGACGGTGACGGTCGCGAGCCCGGTGGGGGCGTCGACGGCACGGACGTGCGTGACGTCGACCCCGCTGTCGGCCAGGAGGCTCGTGGCGACCTGCGCCGAGCCGTCCCGTCCGACGCTCCCCACCATGGCGGTGGGAGCGCCGCGACGGGCGGCGGCGACGGCCTGGTTGGCGCCCTTGCCGCCGGGCAGCAGGGACATGGAGGTCGCGACGAGGGTCTCGCCGGGCGACGGGTGCCGCTCGACGGTCACGACCTGGTCGACGTTGAGCGAACCCACGACGACCACGGTTCCGGTGGAGCGGCTCACTTGGTGAAGTCTCCGACGTTGCTCTTGGTCACCGACACGACCGGGACCTGGATGGTCTTCTCCGCCTTGCCCGAGGCGGCCTTGATCGCCTGGTCGACCGCGAGGGCGCCGAGCTTCGCCGGCTGCTGCGCGACGGTGCTGCTGAGCGTGCCGTCCTCGATGGCGCTGAGACCGTCGGCCTCGCCGTCGAACCCGGCGACCTTGACGTCCTTGCCGGCCTTCGCGCCGAGCGCCTTGATCGCGCCGAGGGCCATCTCGTCGTTCTCGGCGAAGACGCCGACGACGTCGGGGTGTGCCTGCAGCAGGTTGGTCGTGACGTCGAGCGCGGTGGCGCGGTCGAAGTTCGCGGTCTGCTTGCCGACGACCGTGATGTCCGGGTACTCCTTGATGCCCTCGGCGAAGCCCTTGCCGCGGTCACGGCTGGCGGAGGTACCGGCCTGGCCCTGCAGGACGAGGATCTCGCCCTTCTCGCCGATGGCCTTCGCCAGGTCGTCGGCGGCCTGCTTGCCCCCGGCGACGTTGTCGCTCGCGATGAAGGAGTCGACGTCGGCGCCGTTGACGGTGCGGTCCACGGCGATGACGGGGATGTCGGCCTTGTTGAGCGCGGTCACGCTCGGGCCGGCGGCGTCGGAGTCGACCGGGTTGACGATGACGGCGTCGGTGCTGCCGCTCGAGGCGGTCTGCAGCTGGTTCGCCTGCTGGGCGGAGTCGTTCTGGGCGTCGACGACGTCGAGCGTGACGCCCTGCTTCTTCGCCTCGGCCTTCGCGCCGTCGCGGACCTCGACGAAGAACGGGTTGTTGAGCGTGGAGAGGGCGAGCGTCACCTTGGTGTCGCTGCCGCCGCCGGCCGCGCCGCTGGTGCTCGTGCGGTTGCACCCGGCGGTGCCGAGGACGACCAGGCCGGCGACGACGCCGACGGTGGCGACCTTCTGGAAGGAGGAGAACTTCATCGTTGGTTCCTTTGTGCTGGTGGTGTGGGGGAGGGAGGAGGAGTGGGAGGTCAGCTGCTGCGCGTCTTGCGGCGCAGGACGTCGAAACCGACGGCGATCGCGATGACCAGGCCGATGACGACCTGCTGCCAGAACGAGCTGACGTTGAGCAGGTTCAGGCCGTTGCGGATGACGACGAGGACGAGTGCACCGATGAACGTGCCGGAGATCCGACCGACACCACCGGCGAGCGAGGCGCCACCGATGACGACCGAGGCGATCGCGTCGAGTTCGTACCCGCTGGCGGCCTGCGGCTGCGCGGAGTCGAGTCGGCCGGCGAGCAGGAGACCGGCGAGTGCGGCGAACAGGCCGGACAGGGCGAAGACGACGACGACGATGCGCTTGACCGGCAGGCCGGACAGGCGTGCGGCCTCGGCGTTGCCGCCGACGGCGTACATGCTGCGGCCGATGACGGTGCGGTTCAGGATGAACGAGGCGACGAGGGCGGCGAGCACCAGGACGATGATCGGCACCGGGACCGGGCCGATGTCACTGCCGAGGAACGACACCTGGGGGGAGGTGGGGACCGGCTTGCCGTCGGAGAGCACGAGGGTCAGGCCGCGGGCGACGCTGAGCATGGCGAGGGTCGCGATGAACGACGGCAGCTTGCCGTAGGCGCTCGCGAGGCCGTTCACGACGCCGGTGGCGAGTCCCGCGACGAGCCCGCCGACGAGGGCGAGCCACCCTGGCAGCCCTGCGGTGGCGAAGAACCAGCCGGAGACCATGGCGGACAGGGCGGCGACGGACCCGACGGACAGGTCGATGCCGCCGGCGACGATGACGAACGTCACGCCGAACGCGAGGACCGCCACGGTCGAGACCTGGATGCCGATGTTGAGGAGGTTCCGGCCGGTGAGGAAGTCGGGCGTCGCGATGAAGAGCGCGATGCAGAGCACGACGAGGCCGACGAGGGCGCCGTTGTTCGCGAGGAACTTCGTGAACGAGGAGGACCGCGACGGGGCCTTCACAGTGGTCGATGACATGCGGGTGCTTTCTGGGAGGTACTGCGCTGTACGCGGGGGAGGGGACGGCGGCGGGATGTGCGGTGGTGCGCCGTGCGGAGTGGGGCGCCGGGGTCAGGCGGCGTCGGCCTGCCCGTTCTCGGGCTCGGTGACGTCCCGGGCGGCGAGGGTCATGACGGCGTCCTCGGTGGCGTCGGCGCCGTCGAGTTCGCCGGCGATGCGGCCGTCGCGCATCACGAGGATGCGGTCACTCATGCCGAGGACCTCGGGGAGTTCGCTCGACACCATGACGACGGCACCGCCGGCTTCGGTGATGGCGTTGACGAGCTCGTAGATCTCGACCTTCGCGCCGACGTCGACACCGCGGGTCGGCTCGTCCAGCAGCAGGACGCTCGAGCCGGCGAGGATCCACCGACCGAAGACGGCCTTCTGTTGGTTGCCGCCGGACAGGGAGCCGATCGGCTGGTCGATGTCGTGCATCCGGATCCGCAGGCGGGCGGCGACCTGCTCGGCGCGCTGCTTCTGCCCGGCGAAGTCGACGAGACCGCCACGTGCGCTGGACGCGAGCGTGGCGTAGCCGAGGTTGTCGTTGACCGACGCGCCGAGCACCAGGCCCTGGCCCTTGCGGTCCTCGGGCACGTGTCCGATGCCGGCCTTGATGGCGCCGGCGACGCTGCCCTTGCCGAGGGCGCGGCCGCGGACGGTCACGGTGCCGCTGTCGTAGCCGTCGGCGCCGGCGATCGCCCGGACCAGTTCGGTGCGTCCGGCGCCGACGAGGCCGGAGATGCCGAGGATCTCGCCGGCGTGCACGTCGAAGGACACGTCCGTGAAGCGCCCGGCAGCGGTGAGGTGCTCGACCCGCAGCACGGGGTCGGCACGGTCGACCACGGCGGCACCCGTCGGGTACTGCTCCTCGATGCTCCGCCCGACCATGAGCCGGACGAGCTCGTCCTCGGGCGTCGAGGCCGGCACCTCGGCCACGAAGTGACCATCGCGGAGCACGGCGACCGTGTCACCGATCTCGGCGATCTCGTCGAGGTGGTGGCTGATGAAGAGCATGCCGACGCCCCGGGCACGCAGGTCCGCGACGACCCGGAAGAGCGCCTCCGTCTCGTGGCGGGTGAGGGCCGCGGTCGGTTCGTCGAGGATGAGGATCCGCGCGTCGACGCTGAGCGCCTTCGCGATCTCGACGAGCTGCTGCCGGGCGATGCCCAGGTCGCCGACCGGGGTGTCGACGTCGACGTCGAGTCCGATGGTGGCGAGGGCCGCCTCCGCCTGGTGGCGGAGCGTCTTCCGGTCGACCATGCCGAAGCGGGTCGGGATCCGACCCATCGTCACGTTCTCGGCGACGCTGAGCGACCCGACCAGGTTGAGCTCCTGGTGGATGGTCGCGATGCCGAGCCGCTCCGCGGCCGAGACGGTCGGGAGGCTCACCTCGGCCCCGTCGACGAGGATCCGTCCGCCGTCGGGCTGGTGGATGCCGGACATCATCTTGATGAGCGTCGACTTCCCGGCGCCGTTCTCGCCGAGGAGGACCTGCACCTTCCCGGCGTGGACGTCGACGGTGACGTCGGTGATCACCTGGACGGGGCCGAACGACTTGCTCACCCGGTCGAGGGTGAGGAGCGGGTGCTGCTGCAGGGGGGTCTGCGGCATCGGTGTCTGTTCCATGTCAGTGCTCCGGGTGCTGCTGGTCAGCGTGCTGCTGGTCGGCGTGCTGCTGGTCGGCCGGGCGCGACGGTGCGTCCGGTCGACGGGGACGGATGGGGGTGGCCGAGGAGGCGCGGACGATGAGCTCGCTCGGCAGGCGGACGGACTGCGGGGTGCCGCCGTCGATGACGTCGCGGAGCAGGTCGACCGCGACACGGCCCATGTCCTCGACGCTGTGTGCGACGACGGAGAGGGCGGGCTCGAGGAGCGAGAACCACTCGATGTCGTCGAAGGCGACCAGGGCGATGTCCTCGCCGACCCGGAGACCGAGCCGGTTGAGGATCGCGATCGCGCCGACGGCCATCAGGCTGTCCGCGGCGAAGATCGCCGTCGGCGGGTCGTCGAGACCGAGCAGGGTCGTGACGCCGGTCGAGCCGGACGCGGCCTGGAAGTCGCCGAACACGACGAGGTCGGGGTCCGCGCTGAGGCCCGCGGCGGTGATCGCGTCTTGGTACGCCGTGAAGCGCTCGCGGCCGGTGGAGACGCTCTGTGGGCCGGCGATGTACCCGATGCGGGTGTGTCCGAGTGCGGCGAGGTGCTCGACGGTCTGCCGGATGCCGGTGCTGCTGTCGGTGGTGACGCTCGGCACGTCGATGCCCGGGATCACGCGGTCGACGAACACCGTGGGGATCTCGCGGTCGACGAGTTGCTGGACCGTCCCGGTGTCGTTGCCCTGCGGTGCGACGATCACGCCGTCGACCCGGCGGGCGATGAGCGTGTCGAGGTACCGGTTCTGCTGGTCGGCCCGCTCGTTCGCGTTGCCGAGCAGCGTGACGTAGCCCTCGGCCAGCGCGGCCTGCTCGATCGTGTGGGCGAGGTCGGCGAAGAACGGGTTGCGGACGTCCGAGACGAGCAGACCGATCGTGTCCGACCGGGTCGAGCGCAGCGCACGGGCCTGCAGGTTCGGGCGGAAGTCGAGGTCCTTCGCGGCCTGCTCGACGGCCCGACGGGAGTCCTCGCTCGTCGCGGCGTTGCCGGAGAGGACGCGCGATGCCGTCGCTGCCGAGACGCCGGCGCGGGCGGCGACGTCCTTGATGGTGACGGCGTTCATCGTTGAGCACTCCGTTGGGCGAATCGTGGAATCGATTCCATGGAATCGATTCCACGACCATAGGCACCGTAGCCGGTCGTGTCAAGCAGCGGACCTTGGCGGGGTGCACCCGCGCCGGAACCCCGGTGACCGATCAGTCCGCGGGCATCGGGACCGGCGTGGGAGCCGTCGGTGTCCCCGCCTGGGGGATCGCGCTCGACCGGCGCAACCCGAGCGTCAGCAGCACGACCGCGCCGACCACGGCGACCGCCCCGGAGAACCAGAAGTCCGCCGACAGCCCGAACGACGTCACGGCCGCACCGCCCAGGACCGACCCGGCGGCGATCGCGAGCTGGATCGTCGTCACGAACAACGCCAGCCCGCTCTCCGCGCCCGCCGGTGAGGCCGTCGACATCCAGGTCTGCGTGCCGAGCGGCAGGGCGCCCCACACGAAGCCCCACACCATGAGCAGCGCGAACACGCCGACGACCGAGTGCGCCGCGAACGGCAGCAGGACGACGGCCGCGGCGAGGACGGTCTTCGCAACGCCGATCGTGCCGATGACGTTGCGGCTCAGGGTGACGCCGGCGACGAAGTTCCCCGCGATGCCGGCGATGCCGAACACGAGCAGCGCCAGGGTGACCGTGTCCGGTCCGACCCGGACGAGCTCCTCCAGGTAGGGCGCCACGTACGTGTAGGCGGCGAACTGCGCGACGAAGAGGAACGCGGCCGCGATGAGGCCGACGCGGGCACGCTGCACCCGGAGCAGACCCGCGAGCGTCGCGAACCGTACCCGCTGCGAGGACGGGATGCTCGGCAGCATCGCGATCTGGAGCACCAGCGCGACCAGGCCGAGCGCGCCACCGATCACGAAGGCGAGGCGCCAGCTCGCGAGCGACGAGACGAAGGCACCGAGCGGCAGGCTCACCACCGTGGCGACGGAGACGCCCGCGGTGATGAAGGAGGTCGCGCGGATCACGGCGGACGGTTCCACGAGCCTCCCGGCGATGCCCGCACCGATGGCCCAGAAGCCGCCGATGCCGACACCGAGGAGCATCCGGGCGACGAGCAGCACACCGAAGGTGGGCGCGATCGCCGCGAGGGCGTCCGCCACGACCAGCAGGACGGTCAGGGCGAGCAGCACCGTCCGGCGGTCGAGGCGCGAGGTGGCGACCGTCACGACGGGAGCGGCAACGGCGCCGGTCAGACCCGTGAACACCACCATCAGGCCGGCGGTCCCGATGTCGACGTGCAGGTCGCGCGCGATGGACGGCAGCAGGCCGATCGGCAGGAACTCCGAGAGCACGAGGACGAACGAGCCGAGGGCGACCGACAGGACGCTCAGCCAGCCGCGGCGGGTGGAGGTGGTGGTCATGGACGCCACAAGCGCGGGCGGTCGCCGGTCATTCCTCCGTGACGGCGGGCGGCCGGGTGCGCCGACCGGAGCGGGCGCTCAGCCGCCGAACGCCGAGATCTCTTCCGGCAGCGGTTCGTGCATCGCCCGCCGCAGTGCCGCGGCCCCCGCGACGACGCTCGCGCGCTCGTCCTCCGGCACGGCGTCGAGGAGCCCGACGATCTCCACCCGTCGCCGGTCCATCACGTCGGCGACCAGTGCTCGTCCTCGCTCGGTCGCGCCGACGAGGACCTCGCGGCGGCTCTCGGTGCTCGGCAACCGCTCCACCCACCCGTCCTCGACCAGCCGGTCGACGATCCGGGTCAGGGTCGACGGACCGACCGCGAGTCGTTCGGCGAGGTCACCCGATCGTGTGGGTCCGAGGGTCGTCACGAGGACGACGAGCCGGAACTGCGGGACGGTGACGTGCTCGAGCGCGGGGGCGAGTGACCGGGCGACGACCCCGAGCAGTCCGCGCGAGGCCGCGAGCAGCTCGTCGATGCCCGCTGATGGTGCGTGTGGCATGCGCCCATCCTGCCGGAGGGACGCCGCCTGGTCGTGCAGACGGGAGGCCCGGTGCCACCTGGCACCGGGCCGCCCGTCGGACCGTGGTCGCGTCTCAGACGCGGACGGCGCGCTCGTCCGGAACGCAGTGCGTCATCATGAGGCCCTCGACGTCGCGGGGCCCGTTGTGGCCGAGGTTGGCCAGGCGCGCGAGTTCGGCTTCGTCGAGGGTCTGGGACTGCAGCGGCGGCAGGTCCTTCACCTCGTCGAGCGTGATGCCGAGGCCCTCGCCGACGCGGCGACCGAGGTCGTCCTCGACCATGTAGAAGTGCCAGAGCATGCGCTCCTGCACGGGCCGGGCCGCCTGCGAGATGAGGTCGACGAAGTTGGCGACCAGGTCGTCACGCTCCCAGTCCTCGAGGAGCAGGTAGCGCTGACCGGCCTGCGTGTAGTCGTTCGTCCGCGGGATGCGCTTGCGGGTGAGACGACCGACGATCTCGGGCCCCTGGTCGTCGTGCGTCGGGTACTCGGCCTCGCGCAACCCACCGGTGATCGACGGCTCGTAGTTGACGTGCGGGTTCTCGCCACCGTGGTCCTGGTGGTACGCCATCTGCCCGTCGCGCTGGTTCGTGGCGACGTTCCCGTTCTTCGGGGCGTTCACCGGCAGCTGCAGGTAGTTCGGGCCGACGCGGTACCGCTGCGTGTCCGAGTACGAGAACGTGCGGCCGACGAGCATCTTGTCGTCGGAGAAGTCGAGGCCGTCCACCAGCACGCCCGTGCCGAACGAGAGCTGCTCGTTCTCGGCGAAGTGGTTCGTGACGTTCCGGTTCAGGACCATCTTGCCGACGACCTTCGGCGGGAACTCGTTCTCGGGCCAGACCTTCGTGTCGTCGAGCGGGTCGAAGTCGAGCTCGGGGTGGTCGTGGTCGTCCATGAGCTGCACGCGGAGTTCCCACTCCGGGTACTCACCTCGCTCGATCGCCTCGTACAGGTCCTTCGACGCGTGGCCGAGGTCGCCGCCCTGCACGACGGCTGCGTCGGCCTCGGTCATCGAGCTGACGCCGACCGACGGGATCCAGTGGTACTTGACGAGCTTCGTGTCGCCGTCGCCGTTCACCCACTTGTAGGTGTTCACGCCGAAGCCCTGCTGCGTCCGGTAGTTCGCGGGGATGCCGCGCGGGCTGAACAGGTTGACGAGCATGTGCATCGACTCGGGCGTCTGGGACATGAAGTCGAAGATGCGCGCGGGCTCCTGGCGGAACGTGACCGGGTCCGGCTTGAGGGAGTGGATGACGTCCGGGAACTTGATCGCGTCGCGGATGAAGAACACCCCGAGGTTGTTGCCGACGAGGTCCCAGTTGCCGTCCTCGGTGTAGAACTTCACGGCGAAGCCGCGGGGGTCGCGAGCGGCTTCGGACGAGTCGCGTCCACCGATCACGGTCGAGAACCGGATGGCGACGTCGGTGCGCTTGCCGGCCTCCTGGAAGAGCTTCGCGCGGGTGTACTGCGCGATCGGCTCGTCACCCCAGGTGCCGGTGGCCTCGAAGTACCCGAAGGCGACCGCACCGCGGGCGTGCACGACCCGCTCCGGGATCCGCTCGCGGTCGAAGTGGCTGATCTTCTCGAGGAACTGGTAGTTCTCGAGCGTCGCCGGGCCACGGGCTCCGACCGTGCGCTGGTTCTGGTTGTCGTAGACGGGGTGACCCTGCCGGTTGGTGAGCACCCGGCGGTCGTCACCCTCGGCGGGTGGCTGGCTGGAGACGTCGGTCATGGCGTCGTCCTCTCTGCGTTCTGGTCACGGACTCGGGTTCACGCCCGAGTGTGGCCTGCAGGCCGGACGGCTGTTCCCAGCGCTCAGGGGGTCGTCAGGTCCGTCCGCGGTTGCGCCGCCGCACGGCCTTCGGCGCCCGTCCGGCCATGAACGACCGCGCCGGGTCGACGACGAACCCCTGCCGCAGCGCCTCGCGCCCGACGAGCATCCGGAAGCCCATCTGGTCGCGGTTGCTCAGCGTCGTCTCCGACAGGACGGTCCGCCCGGCGAGCTCGATCGACATGAGCACGACGATGCGCTCCTGGGTGTGGCCGCTCGAGCTGCGGATCACCCGGCGGTCGTGGACGTCGCACTCGACCGTCTGGGGATCCGCGTCGGAGTCCTGCCACGGGTGCACCGAGAACCGGACCCGTCCGCCGGGCAGCTCCTCGATGTCGAAGGCGTGCAGTGCCGAACTCCTTGCCCCGGTGTCGAGCTTGACCTTGATCCACGGGACGCCGATGTCGGGCAGGGCCGCCCACTCGCGCCACCCCGCGACGATCGGCACGCGGGACGCCGCCCGGGCGCTGTCGGAGCGCTTCGCGGAGTCGGCCATGCCCCTATCTTGGCAGTGATGAAACTCGCCATCCTGTCGCGCGCTCCGCACGCGTACTCGACGCAGCGCCTCCGCACCGCCGCCGCCGAGCGCGGGCACACCGTCAAGGTGTTGAACACCCTCCGCTTCGCGATCGACCTGACCGGCGAGCAGCCCGACCTGCAGTACCGCGGCAAGCTGCTGTCTGACTACGACGCCGTCCTGCCGCGCATCGGCAACTCGATCACGTACTACGGCACCGCGGTGGTGCGGCAGTTCGAGCAGATGGACGTGTACACGCCGAACACGGCGAACGGCATCACGAACTCGCGTGACAAGCTCCGGGCGAACCAGATCCTGTCCCGCCACGACATCGGCATGCCGGCGACGACGTTCGTCAACAGCCGGGCGGACGTCCGCGGCGCGATCGAGCGGGTCGGGGGCGCCCCGGTCGTCATCAAGCTGCTCGAGGGCACGCAGGGCATCGGCGTCATCCTCGCCCCCGAGGCCAAGGTCGCGGAGTCGATCGTCGAGACCCTGCACTCGACGAAGCAGAACGTCCTCATCCAGCGCTTCATCGCCGAGAGCCGCGGGAAGGACATCCGCGCCCTCGTCGTCGGTGACCGCGTCGTCGCCGCCATGCGCCGGAGCGCGTCCGGGGACGAGTTCCGGTCGAACGTGCACCGCGGCGGCACCGTCGAACAGGTCACGCTGACGCCCGAGTACGAGGAGGCCGCGGTCCGCTCCGCCCAGATCATGGGCTTGCGGATCGCGGGCGTGGACATGCTCGAGGGCAACGACGGCCCGCTCGTCATGGAGGTCAACTCCTCCCCGGGCCTCGAGGGCATCGAGCGTGCCACCGGGCTCGACGTCGCCGGTGCGGTCATCGACTACATCGCGAACCAGGTGGCGTTCCCGGAGATCGACGTCCGCCAGCGCCTCAGCGTCTCGACCGGGTACGGCGTCGCCGAGCTGCTCGTGCACACGAACGCGGACCTCGTCGGCAAGACGATCAAGGACTCGGGCCTCTGGGACCGCGACATCACGGTGCTCACGCTGCACCGTGGCACCGCGGTGATCCCGAACCCGCGGAGCGGCGTCGTCCTCGAACCCGGTGACCGGCTGCTGTGCTTCGGCAAGCTCGAGGAGATGCGGTCGATGGTCCCGGACCGTCGCCGCCGTCGCACGAAGCTGCGGAAGCTCCCGAAGGACGCCCTGTCCGACGGCTGACCGCCCCACCCGCCGGCAGGCCCGGATCACCACCGCAGGACGGCCTCCTCCGCTGCTCCCCGCGCCGGATCGTTCACCCGTGGGCCCTCGTCCGGATGACGCGGGCACCCCGCAGGGGCGGTCCCGGTGCGAGCGGCGCCGCGTAGCGTCCGGACGGAAGAGAGCATTCGTCTCGTGACCCGCGATCCGTGATCCGTCCGGGAGGACGGCCGACCGGATGGTGGGCACCGTGAACAGGGAGCACGCCATGACGAAGTACGAATCGAACCGTGACGTCGAGCCGATCCACGTCACCACCTACCGGTCCGCCCGCAAGGCCGCCCGGCGTGGCTGGGCGGTCCCGGCCGACGTGCCGGTGCCGTCGATCGACGACGTCTGGCGCAACGGACGGACCCCGGCGGACCGGGCCCGACAGCGCTGACGGCACCGGGACGGCAGCCGGGCGCGACGTCGGGCACACCACGTCCGGACGTCAGCCGGGGTCGGCGCCCCTCGCCCGGACCGCCGCGAGCACGACGTCGAGTGCCCGGTCCAGTTCTGGCAGCGTCACGGCGCCGTACCCGAGCACGACCCCGTTCCCGGACCGTCCCCGCACCGTCTCGTAGTCGGCGAGGTCGGCCACCAGGACGCCGTCCGCGGCAGCGCGGGCGAGCACGGCAGCGCGGGTCCCCGGACCCGGCCACGTCAGCACCGCGTGCAGACCGCCGGTGAGGGCCCGTGCCTCCAGGCCGGGGACCCCGCTCGTGGCGAGCCGGACCGCGATCCGTTCGCGCCGGTGCGTGTAGTCCCGCCGGACCCGACCGAGGTGCCGACGGAATGCGCCGGTGCGCAGCAGGTGCGCGAGCGCGACCTGCACCGGCTCGGCGACCACCGCGCCCCGGGCCGTGCGGGCGGCGAGGACCGCCGCGCCCACCGCTCCGGACGGGACGACGACGTACGCGCAGCGGAGCCGTGGGTCGAGGGTCTTCGAGAACCCACCCAGGTGCACGACCACGCCGTCGGTGTCGAGCGCGGCGAGGGCCGGGACCGGGTTGCCCCGGTGCCGGAACTCCGAGTCGTAGTCGTCCTCGAGCACGACGGTCCCCGTCGCCGCCGCGTGCGCGAGCAGCGCTCGCCGCTGTCCGACCGGCATGACCGAACCGAGCGGGTACTGGTGGGTGGGGGAGACGAGGACCGCGTCGACGGGAATCCGGGCGAGCACGGTCAGGTCGATGCCGTCCGCTCCGACGGGCACGGGGACGACCTCCGCGCCGGCGCTCGTCAGGGCGCGGTGGCCGGAACGGTAGCCGGGGTCCTCGACGGCGATGCGCGGAGCGCGGCCGAGGCGTGCCCGGAGTGCCTCGGCGACGAGGGACAGCGCCTCGGACGTCCCGGCGGCGACGATGACCTGCGCGACCGACGGGGTGAAGCCGCGCGCCAGCCCGAGTTGCGCGACGAGTTGCTCGCGGAGCGCGGTGAGGCCCGCGGGGTCGGACAGCGCATTGCGGAGCGGTGTGTCCGCCGCCGCACGCCAGGCCGCCCGCCAGTCCCGGTCACTGATCGCGCTGACGGCGGGGATGCCCGGGCGGCAGTCGACGACGGCCCGGTCGCCGGGGTCGCCGGAGTTGCCGGGAGCGCCGGGGTCGGAAGGGTCGCCGGGGCGGGAAGGGTCGGCGAGCCCGACGGGGTCGTTTGTGTCCCCGGGGACCACGGCGTGCAGGTGCACCGGCGCTCGTCCGGTCGACGGTCCGGGGACGCCGGATCCCGCGAGGACCCGCGCTGCCGCACCCGGCCGGGTCCGGATGTAGCCCTCGCCGTCGAGTTGGTCGTAGGCCGCGACGACCGTGCCCCGGGCGACCCCGAGTTCGGCGGCCAGCGCCCGCGTCGACGGCAGCGGGTCCCCGGCCCGGAGCGTCCCGTCGTGCACCAGGGACCGCACCCGTGCGACGACCACCGACACCTTGCTCGACTGGTCCATCCCGAACACCCCGATCTGGTCTACTCGCTGGTCCAGTCCTGACCCTAGCGTCGGGGCATGCCCGCTCCCGACGCCATGCCCTCGCTCACCGTCCGCCGTCTCCGCGACCGGCAGCAGACCGACCCCGCCGTGCTCTCCGCGGTCCTCGCCGAGGGGTTCGTCGCCCACGTCGGCCTGGTCCGCGACGGCTTCCCGATCGTGCTGCCCTACCTGTACGGCGTCGGCGACCTCGGCGCCGGCCCGGTCCTGCTCCTGCACGGCTCCACGGGCGGCGGACTGTTCCTCGACGCCGGGGAGGAGGGCGTCCCCGTCTCGGCGACCGTCACGCACCTGGACGGCATCGTCTTCGCCCGCTCGACCTTCGACAGCTCGGCGAACTACCGCAGTGCGATGGTCGTCGGCCGCGCGACCGTGGTCCCGACCGAGCTGCGGGCCGAGGCGCTCCGACAGGTCGCCGACCACCTCATGCCCGGCCGCCGCGCCGAGGTGCGCGAGATGACCGCGAAGGAGGTCCGGCAGACCCAGGTCCTACAGCTCCCGCTCGACGCCGCGAGCGTCAAGGTCCGGGCGGCCGGCGTCGGCGAGGCGCCGGACGACGGCGAGGACCACCGCGTCTGGGCGGGCGTCCTGCCGGTCGCCCTCCGGGCCGGAGTGCCGGTCCCGGGATCGCTCGCCGCCGCAGCGGCCACCGCGCCCGACCCGTCCGTGGTCGCGCTCGCCGCGCGGCTCGCGGGAGCCGCCGACGGCCGGGAGGCCCGACTCGCTTCCGCCCCGTCGCCCGCCTCCGCCCCGTCGCCCGCCTCCGCCCCGTCGCCCGCCTCTGGCACCGACCGGGGTTGACGCTCGGGAGCGGCCGGGACGGGTACCGCGTGTCTGTGACGGACCGCAGGAACTCCCCGAGGTTCTCCAGCCGGGATCAGGTTCGTGACCAATACGTTATCTCCCCGGGTCGTCGCACGAGGGGCGGTCCAGACCCGGAAGGAACCATGGGACGCCACGCACTGCCCGCACGGGACGACGACCGCCGGTCCGGACCTGCCGCCGCACCCAGCGTCCCCGCACCGAGCGCCCGCGCCACCGGTGCCACCGCTCCTGTTGCTCCGGCGTCCAACGCCCCCGTCTCCCGCGCCACCGCTCCTGTTGCTCCCGCAGCGAGGGTCGCGGGGCCGAGCGCCTCCGCCCCGATGAGTCGGGCACGCGGCCGCCGTGCCGCTGCCGGCCCCGTCGTCGCCCGCAGCACGTTCGTCGCGCACGAGCGACCGGCCCGCGTCGTGGCTCTCGGGCCGTCCAGCACCGCCCGCGCCGCCGTCGCCCCGCTGGCTGAGGCAGCGTCGGCCGGCACCGCGACGGCCGGTACTGCGTCGGCCGGTACCGCCCGCTCGCGGTCGGCAGCGCTCCGCGCCCAACGCGCGGCGGACCCGCGCCACGTCCGTCGTGCCGCGACCGCCAAGCGTGCCGCCCTGCTCATCGCGCCGGCCCTGGCGATCACCTCGACCCTGTCCCTGTCGATCCCGGCCGACACCGCGACGGCGGCACCGGCACCGACCGCCACGACGACGACGTCCCAGGACCTGCAGACCTACACCGTCGCCCACGACGTCGAGGTCCCGATCATCTCCTCCGACGGCGTGACGACGACGTCGGTCGTGTCGTACCCGACCCTGGTCCTCCGCTTCGGCGTCACCGAGGCGCAGGCGCAGGCCGCCCTGTCCGCGGCGCTCTCGCCGGGTGGAGACCGCGCGACGGTGCTGCAGACGGCGCTGCAGTACCTCGGCGATCCGTACCTCGAGGGCGGGGCCAGCCACGCGGGCATCGACTGCTCGGGCCTGACGATGGTGGCGTACCAGGCGGTCGGCATCCAGCTCGCGCACTACGTCCCCACGCAGGACGCCGTCGCGACGACCGTCCCGGAGTCCGAGGCAGCACCGGGGGACATGGTGGTCTTCGACAACGAGGACCACGTCGGCCTGTACCTCGGGCAGGGACTCGTGCTCCAGGCACCGCACCCGGGCGAGGTCGTCGACATCGTCCCCATGTACTCGATGCCGCACCACTTCGCCCGACTGCTGCCCGCCGGGTCCTGACCACCGACGCCGACACGACGGTGCTGCAGGAGACGGGTGGGCGGACTCGCGAAGGGTTGCGGGCCTCCCGTAAGCTGGAGTGATGGCCACCGACACCCGCACACCGTTCGAGGAGCAGAGCGCAGCACGCTCCGTCCGCCCGCAGGTGCGCCCGCGCACCGAGGGCTGGAAGCAGGCGACGGGGTCCGACGGCCGACCCCTGCTGCAGTTCGCGTCTCCGAAGCGGGGCAAGCCGCCCGTGCACCTGGCCGACATGACGGTCGAGGAGCGCGAGGCGAAGGTGAAGGAGCTCGGCCTGCCCGGGTTCCGCGCCAAGCAGCTCGCGACCCACTACTTCACGCACTACACGTCCGACCCGGCGAAGATGACCGACCTGCCGGCTGCCCAGCGCGAGGAACTCGTCGCCGGGATGCTCCCGCCCCTGCTCACCGAGACCCGTCGTCTCGAGACGGACAAGGGCGACACGATCAAGTTCCTCTGGAAGCTGCACGACGGGGCCCTGGTGGAGTCGGTGCTCATGCGGTACCCGGGCCGGATCACGCTCTGTGTCTCGTCGCAGGCCGGCTGCGGGATGAACTGCCCGTTCTGCGCGACCGGCCAGGCGGGCCTGACGCGGAACATGTCGACGGCCGAGATCATCGAGCAGATCGTCCGGGCGAACGAGGCCATCGCGGCCGGTGAACTCGGTGGCGACCCCCGCAAGGGCGGGAAGGACCGCGTCGACGCCGAGCGCGTGACGAACATCGTGTTCATGGGCATGGGGGAGCCGCTCGCGAACTACAAGCGGGTGATGGACGCCGTGCGCATCATGGTCGCGCCGCAGCCGAACGGCCTCGGCATGAGCGCGCGCGGCATCACGATCTCGACCGTGGGGTTGGTGCCGGCGATCCTGAAGCTCGCGGAGGAGGACATCCCCGTGACCTTCGCGCTCTCGCTGCACGCGCCCGACGACGAACTCCGCGACGAGCTCATCCCGGTGAACTCGAAGTGGAAGGCCGACGAAGCGATCGACGCCGCCCACAACTACTACGTGAAGACCGGTCGTCGGGTCTCGATCGAGTACGCGCTCATCAAGGACATGAACGACCACGCGTGGCGTGCCGACCTGTTGGCGGAGAAGCTCAACAAGCGCGGCAAGGGCTGGGTGCATGTCAACCCGATCCCGCTCAACCCGACGCCCGGGTCCGTGTGGACCTCGTCCGAGGTGCACGTGCAGGACGAGTTCGTCCGCCGACTCAACGCCGCCGGGATCCCGACCACCCTCCGCGACACCCGCGGCAAGGAGATCGACGGCGCCTGCGGCCAGTTGGCCGCCGCCGACTGACGGTCGGTCGACGGCCACGGCAGCTGGACGACGGCTCTGACAGGAGGCGCGGTGCGAGTACGCACCGCGCCTCCTGTCGTTCTCAGGGACGGTCGGTGGTCGCGACCGCGCACGGCGCCCGTGGCCCGGCACAGCGGGAGAACAGGCGCGACACGCCCGGGCGTCGAGCTGGCTTGGCGCTGCCGTTCACCCGTGCGTAAAGTGATCACTCGTTGCCGCTGAGGCGGAGAACGGATCGGCCGAGACGCTGACGGAGTTCGACTCCGGGAGATGCAGTCTGGCTCCGGTTCTTCCCCGGGCAACGAACCAGCCTCTCTGGCGAAGCATCCTGGTGGTGTGGAGTGGGGAGTGCGTCTGGTCCTTGAGAACTCAACAGCGTGCACATTGTCAATGCCAATTTTATTGACCTCGTGCCTGG